>NZ_PIZC01000064.1:919-1405 GCF_019325145.1 Actinomyces sp. 594 | reverse complement strand
TCACGACTTCTGACACTCCCAGATGTCATGAGATCCAACAGTCCCAGAAGTCATGAGACATCACAGTACCCCTACGGTACGAACCGTCGCAAGAAAGTACGAATCGTCGACCAGAACATACGAACCGTCGCGAGAATGTACGAACCGTCGGCCGGAACAGACGGACCGTCGGCCGGAACAGACGGACCGACCTGCCTCGGAACATTACCAACCACCGCGCCAGCACAGCCCCGAAGGCCAACCGTCTGCACCCGCACGCCACAAGCGCCGTTGTCAGCACGCCACAAACGCCGGTCCCCGCAGGCCAACTCACCCGGACGCGCACCTGCCACCACCGGATGAACCACCACTCCCCCACGAACCAGAAGATCCGGACAAATGAGTCGTTCGGGGTCGTAAGGGCTGGGGAGGTAGTGCGGGGCCTTGGCGAAGTGCCCGACGTGTCCGGCAGGCTCGGGCGACTAGTTGGCAGTCGCACGCGGTGTA
>NZ_PIZC01000064.1:0-578 GCF_019325145.1 Actinomyces sp. 594 | reverse complement strand
CGACCTTGTTGTGTGTTCCACGACCACCCCGGGGTCGTGGAACACACAACAAGGTCGTGTTTCGTATTGCGCGGGCCGAGCCCATGCACATCTTGGATGTCCATCCCATGCTCTCAAGCACGTCGGCCCGTCATTCGCCAGTCGTCAGCACATGGGCAGCACATCGCATCATTGGGCTCCGGCATCGAAAGCGACTGGTGAGCATCGACGACGCAGACCCAAGACCAACAGGCCCGCAAGGGTGCGAGGTGCTTCCTGACGAAGCGCAGTGGCCCGCCATCGCCACGGAAATCCACCGGGCAACGGCCGGCGGTGTCCGGATCGATGACAAACGGCGCCAACGACGCCGGCAGCCACGAACGAATCGTTGGAACCATGCCAGGCTCGGACCGAAGTCCGCTGGTGCGCGCGGCGTTTGTCATCAATTTTGACACCGCACACCACAGCGGCCACCCTGTTATGTCTCAGGACATCGGTGACAGTTCTGCCTCAGGACATCGGTGACAGTTCGGGGGTTATTGGTGGTGACAGTTCGGCTGTGATGGGCCGGTGAGTAATGATCCTGTTGACCCGCGTAT
>NZ_PIZC01000063.1:0-7823 GCF_019325145.1 Actinomyces sp. 594 | reverse complement strand
TCTCACGACTTCTGACACTCCCAGATGTCATGAGATCCAACAGTCCCAGAAGTCATGAGACATCACAGTACGGTAGGGGTACGTAGCGTCGTCGAAAGGTACGAAGCGTCGGTGCAAAGGTACGAACCGTCATGCGAAGTGCCGAACCGCCAACATGCAGAGGACGACGAGCACAAGCCCACGGGCACCACCACCTAGTCCGAATACAACTTGGCAGTCGAGTTGTCGGGGCGGGCGGGATACTGTCGGCGGCGGGCGTGGTGCTGGCTGCCTTCGCAGGCTCGTGGCCCGGGGCTCGCGGTTGCGCGTCGGCTTGTGGCGGGCTCGGCCCGCACGCATACAGTGGCCCCGTGATCAGCATGGGAGTGTCGATCGGCCCGCCTGCCGGAGGGAGGCCCGAACGGGGACACGACGCGGACGACGCCGCCCGGCCATGCAGCAACACCTCTCCGCCCGCCGACGCCCGCCCCAGCAGTGTTACGCGCCCGGCCCGCCCCAGCAGTGCCGTGCGCCCGGCCCGCCCCAGCAGTGCCGTGCGCCCGGCCCGCCCCAGCCCTGTCACCCGGGCGCTGGAGGCCCTCGCAGCCGACGACCGCGTCAAGCGCGCCGAGGAGGCCCTGCGCGAGGCCTCCACCGAGCTGCGCTGGCACCAGGCGCTGCGCCGTCGCTGGCGGGAGGCCCGGGCCGAGTCCGCCATCCGGAGTGCCATCGCCTCAGCCGCAGTTGAGGGTGCGGTCCTGCCCACCGGGGTACTACGTGAGGCCGTCGCCGACCGGTCCCTGACCGAGGCCACCACCGGGGACCCGTCGCTCGACGCCGCAGCCGGACTATGGCGCGCCGGCGTGCGGCTGGACGAATGGATGCCCGATCTGCGCGGAAGCACCCGCCCCGCCCAGCCCAGTCCCCGCACCTTACTGGCAACACTCCACCGCGACGTGGCCGGACCACTGGCCGCCTCCGGGCGCATACCCCTGACGGCCGTCGCAGTCCCGCGCCGTCCGGGCACGGCCCCGCTTGAGGGCGGACCCGGCACCACCCCCGACGGCGAGGCGCTGCGTGCCCGGTTCGACGCACTGCTTGAGCTGATTGACGCCCCCGGAGCCCCGGCACTTGTACGTGCCGCCATCGTCCACGCGGAAATGATCGCGATCCGCCCCTTCGCCGCCGGCAACGCCGCTGTCGGCCGACTGCTGGTGCACCACCTGATTACTCGCGACGGCCTGGAGCCCACCGGGGTGGCTGTCACCGACCAGTATGCCGGGCGCGCTCCCGGCGCCTACGCCGATGCGGCCGCGGCCTACGCATCCGGCCAGCCCGACGGCGTGATCGCGTGGATCGTGTGGCAGGCGGAAGCGATCCTGGTGGGCATTCAGGAGGCGCACAGCATCTGCAACGCCATCCTGGCCGGAACCACTGAGCTGCGCTGAGCCTGATCCCGCCGGGGCCGGTTGTGCTGCTACGGGCCGTGCGGCCGCGGGCAGTGCAGTGACGAGCCGCGCTGATGCCGGGGCGCCTCGCCCGAGCCCGCGGTGGCCTCCACGCACACTCAGCCCTCCGTAGTCCACAGGCGTACTCGAGAGCAGCCGCCGACGGGACCATCCACAGGCGCCGAGCGGGAGAGGCACGCAACGCGGCACCCTGTTCGGGACCGCCCGGGTACAACGCCGCGGGCCGGAGCCCTCAAGGAGAGCCATATGGACGCCGCTACCGCACCACTCGCCCCCAATGTGCGGGTACTCCTGGTCACCCCCGGTGTCTTCGACCTCGCCCAGGCGGCCGCCGCACCCATGGACCGGATACCGGAGGCATTTCCCGCGGAGGTTGTGCAGGCCTGCACCGGAGTGGCGCCGGTGCTGGCCGATCCCCGCGAAGCGCCGGGCGCCGCGGCGCAAAAGCTGCTCGCCGAACCCGCGGTAGCGGCCGTCGTGCTGGTCGCCCCGGAGGGCCTGGCCCCGCCCCCCACCGAACCGGGGGTCGTGCCCGCCGACCTGAATCGCTGCTGTGAACCGGATGGAGCCGACCACCTGATAGCTCTCCTGCTTACCGCCCAGCACCCGCCACGGGCCCGAGTTGTCGCCGCGACCGGCGCCCGCGGCGGACTCGGCGTCAGCACGTTCCTCCTCCACCTGGCACGCGCCTGCCACGCCCGTGGGAAACGAGTCGCGATTGTAGACGCAGACCCCGCCGGCAGCCTGGGCCTGCTCATGGGAGACGGCGTGCTGCCCGGGCTGCGCTGGGCAGACCTGCCCGCCAACGAAGTCGCCTTCCGCCCGGAGAGACTCGTAACCGCCCTACCGGAGTGGCTGGGCATGCCCGTGCTGACCGGCGACGGCCGGGGCGGTGCCAGTGGGCATGAGCAGCTGCGGCCCGCCGTGGACGCGCTGCGCGCCGAGCACGACCTGGTGATGATCGACCTCCCCCGCGGCGGCCTCCCGCCTGCGGACGCCACCATCCTGCTCATGTCCGGACTGGACCTGCGCTCGGCGGTAGCCGCAGAGGCACTCACTGCGCGACTGAAGGCGCTGGGGCAAGAGCGCGCGGAGCAGGCCGGGCTCGGCGGCTCACAAACGCTCGCCCCCGGCCCGGCACCGGGCACGCCCACCAAGGTGTACACGGTGGTACGCAAGACCGGCGAAGACGTCACGCCCGACGAGCTCGCGCTCATGACCCGCACCGAGATCGCCGCCATCATCCCGCATGAGCGCGCCGTCGCCCAGCGCATCGCCCGCGGCGATGACCCGACCCGCGGTCGCGGCGCCCTGCGCTCCCAGGCGCGGGCAGTCGCCGATCGGCTACTGGACCTGGCCCAAAACCCGCCCGAGGACGCGCAATGGTAGCCGTCCCCGCCCCAGCCGGCCGTTCCGCGGGTGCGCCCGAACCCGGCCGGGCTGACGAGGAGCTGTCCCGGGTCCGCGGTGCCCTCGCCCGCGGAGCCAGCCTTGACGCCGCACTCGGCTCCGGCGCCGCCCCGACCACCGGTGCGGGCGGCCTGGCACGCCTCACCCGGCAAGTGCGTGCCGACGTCGCGGGCGCCGGCCCCGTGCTGCAGCCGCTGCTGGAGCTCGACGGCGTCACCGACGTGCTCGTAGGCGCCGGCCGTACATGGATTGACCGCGGGCGGGGGCTCGAAGCGGTAGCCGAGGCCCGGCTGCCCGAGGACCAGGTGCGGGCACTGGCGGTGCGCATGGCCGCGGCCTGTGGCCGCCGCCTGGACGACGCCAGCCCGATCGTGGACGTCACCCTGCCCGACGGCACCCGCCTGAACGCGGTCCTGCCACCGCTGAGCGCCGACGGCACTCTCATCTGCCTGCGCACCAAGCGGCGCCGCGCCTACACCGTCCCCGAGCTGGCCGCCGCGGGCACGATCGCCCCCGGGCTGGACGCGGTCCTCACCGCCCTGGTGGCACGCCGGGCCAACTGCCTGGTCACCGGCGCCACCGGCACCGGCAAGACCACCCTGCTGGCCGCCCTGCTGGGGCTGGTACCGGCCGACGAGCGGATCGTATGCATTGAGGAGGCGAGTGAACTGCGCCCCGACCACCCGCACGTCATCCACCTGCAGGAGCGTGGGGAGAACGTCCAGGGAGTCGGGGCCGTCCCCATGACCACACTCGTGCGCACAGCCCTGCGCATGCGCCCGGACCGTATCGTGCTCGGCGAGTGCCGCGGCCCGGAGGTCCGCGACGTACTGACCGCCCTGAACACCGGTCACGAGGGCGGCTGGGCCACCCTGCACGCCAACTCGCCCGCCGACGTCCCCGCCCGCCTTACCGCGCTCGGCGCCCTGGCCGACCTGGATGAGGGTGCCGTGGCCGCGCAAGCCGTCAGTGCGCTCGACGCCGTCGTCCACCTGCGCCGGCAGGCCCGCCCGGGCACGACCTCACTGCGCCTGGTCACCGCGATCGGTGTGCTGGAACGGGCCGGGGACCGGATGCGCTGCCGGGACGCACTCGTCATAGGCTCCAACGGCCAGGTGACAGCCGGTCCCGGCGTGGACCGCCTAGCGCAGCGCATCGGGGAGGCACCCGTGGCCGCTGCACTGGGCTCGGGGGTAGTCCCGCGGCCACCAGCGGCGCCGGGCCCCACGGCTGTGGTCGGTGCCGACGCGGCACCCGCGCAGGCGCGCCCGCGCAGGAGCCGACGATGAGCGGCGCGCAAGTACTGGCCGGGCTGCTGGTGGCACTGGCCGCCGCCGTGATCCTGCTGCCGGCCCGCCGCGAGCCCCCGGCCGCCCTGGGCGCCAACCACGCCGGGCGACTGGCCCGCCCCACCCGCTCCAGGGCGCATGACCTAGACCTCAGCCTGGTGCTGACAGAGGTGTCCACCCTCCTGCGCGCAGGCGCCACCCCGCAGCGCGCCTGGGCACGAGCCCTGCAACGCGCCGGGGTGGAGGAGGGCACTGAGCCCGACGACGACGGCGTGCCACCCGCACTCCTCGCCCTGGCCCGGGAGCCACCCGACAGCTGGCTGCCCCACCGGCACGAGGGACGCTGGCGCTGGCGCCCGCCGCTGCCGGGGCGCCGCGCCCGCAGCGCACGCCGTCGCCTCACCGCGGCCGCCGTCCCCGGGGCGGTAGCCGCCTGCCGCCTGACCACGGCACTCGGCGCCCCACTGGCAGGGGTACTGGAGGCGGTGGCCGGAGGAGTAGCGGAATCCGGGCGTGCGGACGACTCGCGCCGTACCGCCCTGTCCGGGCCGCGCTCAACCGCCCGGCTGCTCGCCCTGCTTCCTCCGGTGGGACTGCTGCTCGGCACCGCTATCGGCGCCCACCCCGGGCAGATCCTGCTCGACGGCGGTTTGGGCAGCACCCTGGGGGTGGTCGGCGTGATTCTGATGGGAGTCGGGCACTGGCTGACCACGCGACTTGTCACCGCGGCGGCCACCGCCACGGACGGCGTGGACGAGGCACTGGTGCTCGACCTGGCCGGGGCGGCGCTCGCGGCCGGGGCGTCGGTGCCCGGGGCGCTGCAGGCGCTGGGGCAGGCACTGGATGATGAGGAGCTGAGCGTGGTTGGGAGAGCCCTGCTACTGGGAGCCGACTGGCAGGAGGCGTGGCGCGCCGGGCGTGAGGCGGAGGACGAAGGCGAGGGCGCACAGCGCAGGCGTGCACGCCGGCACTGGTGGGGCCGGGCGGCGAACCGGCGCCACACCCGGCTCGAGGCGTGCCTGCGGCCCGGTTGGGAGGACGGCGCCTCGCCTGCGCCGCTGCTGGCCGGCACGGCAGCGTCATTGCGGGCCGGCCGGCAGGCGGCGGACGAGGAGGCCGCCGAGCGGCTGGCGGTCCGGCTGGTGCTGCCACTGGGGACCTGTTTCCTGCCTGCCTTCATCATTCTGGGCATCGTCCCGGTGGTGATGAGCGTGGGCATGGACATGTTCGCCGGCTGAGCCGGCGGGGCGCTGCGCCGCGGTACCGTCACCCCATGACCGACGCCGCACCCGCCCAGCCTGCCGCGCCAGAGCCCACGCAACGGGAGGCGTCCCCCACCCCGCCGTCGGTGCTTGCCCCCACCCCGCCGTCGGTGCTTGCCCCCACCCCGCCGCCCGTGGCCACCAGGGCGCAGGCGGCGGCCTTGCGCGCAGACCTGGATGACTCCGGCTGGGGCGTTGACGCCGTCGCACGGCTGCTCGGCCCTGCGGCCGATGCGGCACTGCGCCGGGAACAGCGCTACCCCGCCCTACGGCGCGTGCGGCAAGTGCTCAATGACGCACGCGCAGGTACCGAGGCGGAGACCAGCACCGACCCCGTGGCAGTGCTCACCGCACTGTTCATGCTGGGGGAGCCGGTCTACGCGGCCGAGCTGGATGCCGCCCTGCCGCGTACCGGTGCCGCCGGTGCCCGCGCTATCGGACTCGTCGTCGGCGCCGACCCCCAGGCAGGGGGAGGGGAGCCCCTGGGCGGCAACCCGGCGCAGACCGGGGGTGGTACGGCGGCGCAGAACGAGCGCGTGTGGGCGGTTGTAGACCTGCGACCCCACGAGGCGCGCGACGACGTTGGCGAAGTGCGCTGGTGGGTCGCCTCCGACGTGGGTGAGCTGGTGTCACAGGGACAACTCGCCCCCGATCACGTCCTGGGCATTGGCGGCGCCGGGCTGACCCTGGCATCCCTGACTCCGCGCACACCCGTCACCAGGGCCCTGGACCTGGGCTGCGGCTGTGGTATCCAGACCCTGTACCTGCTGCGGCACGCGGAGCGCGTCGTCGCCACTGACATCTCCGCACGGGCGCTGGCCTTCACCGCCTTCAATGCCGCCCTGGCCGGCACCGACCCCGAGCGCTTGGAGCTGCGGCACGGATCATTCCTCGAGCCAGTCACCGGGGACACCTTCGACTTGATCGCCACCAACCCACCCTTCGTCATCACCCCGCCCGCTGTCCGGGACGCAGGCCTGCCGCTCATGGAGTACCGCGACGCCGGTGGCCCGGTCCTGCCCGTGCTACTGCCAGCACTAGGAGCTCATATGAGTCCCGGCGGCACGACAGTCATGCTCGGGAACTGGGAGCACCACGATGGTCAGGACTGGCGTGAGCGCGTGGAGGGCTGGCTGCCCGATGGCATCGACGCCTGGGTGATTGAGCGGGAGGTGCAGGACCCGGTCGAGTACGCCACCATGTGGCTGCGCGACGGCGGCACCATCCCCGAGCGCGACCGGCCCGGCTTCGAGGCCGCCCTGGGTGCGTGGATTGACGACTTCGCCGCCCGGGGGGTTCATGGAATCGGCTTCGGCTACGTGGTGCTGCACCGTCCCGATGACGGTGATGCGGCTGGGGTGCCTTGGCGGGTGTTGGAGGAGATCGGTACACGCCCGAGCGCACCGCTGGGGCCGCACGTGGCCCAGGTGGTGCGCTCACGCAGCCTCCTTGCCGCCATGAGCGACGCGGAGGTCATGGAGCTGCACCCCGTAGTCGCCCCCGACGTCACCGAGGAACGCCACCTGCGTCCCGGTAGCAGCGAGCCCAGCGTGATCCTGCTGCGTCAGGGCGGTGGCTTTGCCCGGACGGTGCGGGCCGATACCGCGCTGGCGGCACTGGTGGAGGTGGCCGACGGCGAGCTGAGCGTGAGGCAGATCGCCACCGCCGTGGCGGCGCTAACCGATGCCGACGCCGACGCACTTGTGGTGCGCATGGCCGCCGACGCGCGCAGCCTGCTGGCCGACGGCCTGCTGCTGTGGGAGTAGTGCGGAACCATCACCCGTCAGGGGGCAATTCACGGAGCCGACGCTGTTCCCACGCGAGCACGTTCGGCGCTCGTCCGCCGGACCTGCCCTTTTGCTCGCGCTCTTCAGTGTCCTGAACTCATTGTCCTCGCGGCGTCGGCGCTTCCGGTTTCGGCTCATCTGGTTTTGGGACGTGGGGCTGGCGCGCCGAGTCGGGGGTAGGCCCCAGCGTCTACCGAGGGGACGACGGCGCGGGGCCGCTGGGCGACTCCGCGGGTTCTTGTGGTTTGTGGGTGTGGTTGGTTGGTCGGGTTGTGGCCGGTGTGCGCGTCTGGGTGGGTTGGCGTGCGGGGAGCGGTGGTCGGTGCCCGGGTAGCAACAGTTGTGGCGTTCGGGGGGCAGTGGTTGTGGCGTGCCGGGACCTGCGGCTGGTGTTCGGGGCTGTGCTGGCGCGGTGGTTCGTGTGCCCATGGTTGGCGGTTCGTGTGTTCTGGCCGGTGGTTCGCGGGCCCATGGTTGAGGGTTCGTACTTCGTGGTGACGGTTCGTACGTTCCGGTCGACGATTCGTACCCTGTGGTGACGGTTCGTACCGTAGGGGTACTGTGATGTCTCATGACTTCTGGGACTGTTGGATCTCATGACATCTGGGAGTGTCAGAAGTCGTGAGA
>NZ_PIZC01000062.1:3644-19762 GCF_019325145.1 Actinomyces sp. 594 | reverse complement strand
CCGGAACCATCACCACCACCAACACCACCACCCCATACAACATCGTCCGCACCATCACCTACCTCACCGACCAAGCCGAAACCCAACAAGGACACTAAAAGCAGCACCACTTGGCGCCGGCGTTCCGCTTACAACCGGTCGTGCTTCTCGCAGAAGACGTGGTCCCCCATAATCTTGAAGCCGTCGCGTTCGGCCGCACGCAATGCGTCCTGCTCGGTGTAGCTCAACGCGAGCACGCGCTCAATTGCCGTGCCATCCGGGTCGTGTACGGTGTCGACCACCCGGTGCGCAACCATGCGGTCGCACCCCTCATGGTCACAGCGGATGGCAATTGCCTCACGACGAACGAACATATGGTCCCCTTTCAGCATCAGGACTGCTGATTGTTGAATCTGTCTGAGCTGCGCGAATCCGCTTCGCCAGCGGGCTCCCCGCGGAGCATTGGCGCCCCCGGCATGAGCCCCGCACGTATCATGCCTCACACTTCTGCGCCCTGCGGGTCCCACACACGCACACGCACCGCGCCCTGCCCGCGGCACCCCTGCACGTTACAGCTACCATTTACCGCGATGTCGCCCGTGATCGCCTACGCCCTACTATTCCTCGCCGGCGTGGCCGCCGGCATCGTCGGCTACTTGGTGGGGATGGCCTCGCTCGTGTCCTACCCGGCGATGCTGGCTCTGGGGGTGCCGCCGGTGGTGGCCAACGCCTCCAATACGGTCAGTCTCATCCCCGCAGGGATCGGTTCGCTCATCACTTCCTGGGATCGGCTGAGACAGATCCGCTACTACCCGCTGCTCCCGCAGGCGCTCATCGCCGTCGTCGGCGGTCTCGCGGGCGGGGCGCTGCTGCTCGTGGCCCCGCCTGGCGTATTCGAGGCCGTCGTGCCCTGGCTGGTGCTGCTCGCCACCGCCTTGGTAGCCCTCAGCCCCCGACTGCGGCAGGGCGCGACCGAATATCGTCTGCCGGCGCCCGCCTTCCTCGCCCTACTGGCGGCAATCACTGTGTACAGTGGCTACTTCGGCGCCGGTGCGGGGGTTCTGTTCTTCGCCTTGTGCACCCTGGGCACGCCCATGAACACACACGCCGCCGTCGTCATGAAGACCCCCATGCTGACGCTGTCGAACTTCTCGGCGGCGGTGCTGTTCATCGTGCACGGCGAAGTCAACTGGGGCGCGGCACTCGCCGTCGGCGCCGGCTCCTTCGCCGGAGGCTACGCGGCGCCCCTGATTCAGCGTCTCATTCCAGAGCGGGTGATTCACGCCGCCGTCGTGGTGGGCGGGCTGGTGCTGACCGTCTGGCTGCTGCTCGGGTTCTGACCCCAGCCCGACGGCGCCGCACCCCGGCGTCCACGCCGGATCCCGACGTCGCCGCTCGCCTGTACTGGCGCTTCGCGTTTGGGGGTTTGGTGGCGGGCGGATCGGCAGCGGTTCGGCGAGTGGTGGATGGCGTGCGTGTCCCGGCGGCGCGGCGGGTGGGGAGTGTGGTGTGGCGATCGCGCTCGAGGGCCGTTCTCGGGCGGATGAGGTCGTTTTCGGGCGTGTGAGGTCGTAGTCGACCACCCGCCGCCGACCGAATACGACCTCATACGCCCCACACCCTCCACATCGTGGAGGGTTTCGGGCTCACGAGGACGTTTTCGCCGCACTGGGGACGTTCTCGGGCGTGTGAGGTCGTTTTCGCCGCGCGGAGGTCGTTCTCGGTCTGGCGCGGACGACCTCCTACACCCGAACACAACCGCCTGATGGGCCGGTTCTCGTCAAACAGGGCCCCGAGCACAACCAACACCAACAGCCCCAGCTCAAACCCCCACACCCACAGACACGAAGAGCCCCTATACCCGCAGTCCCAGTCCACGCATGCGGCTGGTCGCACCCTGGGAGAGGGCCTCATGCAGCACCTCCGCATCAGCCCCAGACACCGCCAGGTCCGGAGCTGAGGCCAGCAGTCGTTTCATGGTGCCAATCTCTTCCCCGACCACGCGCCTTCCCCACAATCCCAGACGAGCCGCCAACTGGGTGTCCGCGCCGATCACCGGCACCAGTTGAGCGGGGGCGAAGTCGGCAAGCCGGTCGGCGCCGATCTCTTCCATCAGCACATCACGCAACGGCGCATCCAGCGTCCGCACGAGCGCAACCACGAAGTCCCGCATCAGGCCAAAGGTCAGGTAGGTCTTGGTCAGTCGCTCGTACCAGTCCAAGGGGCGCAGGCGTTCGTCAAAGTCTCCCAGCACGCCGGTGAAGGGCGCAGCCGCCGCGAGCAGATCAATGCCCGCGCCGGACACCGCCTCCCACATGCGATCGAAGGAAGCTACTGCCTCCGCACTCATGCGCAGCAATTCAACGCGCGAGGCCATGTCAGGAGCCTTGTCAGCATCTTTGGCGTAGCGGGTGCAGGCGATCGTCCGTGTGAAGGCGGCCAGGCCTACCACGGCCCGAGTGTGCCTTGCTGGCGATGCGGCCTCGTCCAGGCCGGCGGGGGCAGCTGAGCTCATAGTGCCAGGGTAGGCCCTGGTGCTGCACCGCCCGGCCGTTTCGCGAGACTTCGTACTCGCGGATGCGATACCCGGGTAATGCTCCTGGGTGAGCCGGAAGACAGCGTCACCGCCCACGCAACCTGGGCCAATCATCTACGCTTGGGGCAGGTTGCCCGGTCGCCATGCGTGTAGTCATGCCTCCCAGCCCCGCCTGCCCTTGACGGCAACGTGCAGGGCCTCATTCGCGATCGGCTACCACATATGACCGTAGGCGCGAGTTCGCCTTAAACGGGCATGCCGCCCGCGCCGCCTGAGCCGGGGCACCGCGCCCTGATACATCGAAAGCACAAAGCACACCGTGACCGAGCACACCGAGACAACTGAATCTACGCCTGAATCTACGTCCGTTCCCGCCGCACAGCCCTCCGCACCCGAGTCCCGGACCGCCACGACTGCCGAACCCGCCTCCGGGATCATCTCCACCGCGCAGGCCCACGCCCCGGTCCTGGATGACGCCAAGCCGGACATCACCGACGCCACCGCCGAGGCTGACCTGACCGCCCGCACTTTTGCCGACTTCGGCGTCGAGGAGGAGATCTGCCAGGCGCTGGCTGACAGGGGAATCACACACCCCTTCCCAATTCAGGCGCTGACTCTGCCGATTGCGCTGCGCAGCCAGGACATCATCGGTCAGGCCAAGACCGGCACCGGCAAGACCCTGGGATTCGGCATCCCCCTGCTCATGGACACCCTTGGGCCCGGCGAGGAGGGCTGGGATGAGGATCCCGCCTCCGGCTCCCCGCAGGCGCTGGTGGTCCTGCCCACACGCGAGCTCGCCAAGCAGGTCGCCGAGGAGCTGGCCGGCGCCGCCGCCAAGCGCACCGTTCGTATCGTCCAGGTGTACGGCGGGCGCGCATACGAGCCGCAGATCGAGGCGATCGAGCGCGGCGCAGAGATCGTCGTCGGCACGCCCGGCCGCATCATCGACCTGATGGATCGTCGGGTCCTGGACCTGACCCACGTGACCACCGTGGTGCTGGATGAGGCGGACGAGATGCTGGACCTGGGCTTCCTCCCGGACGTGGAGAAGATCCTGTCCCGCACCCGCTCGGACCGCCACACCATGCTTTTCAGCGCCACTATGCCGGGCGCCGTGGTGGCCCTGGCCCGCCGCTACATGACCAAGCCGACTCACATTCGCGCCCAGGACCCGGGCGACGACTCCATGACGGTCAAGACCGTCCAGCAGGTCGTCTACCGCACCCATGCGCTGAACAAGGTCGAGGTGCTCTCCCGCATCCTCCAGGCCGAGGGCCGCGGCCGCACCATCATCTTCGCCCGGACCAAGCGCACGGCCGCACGGGTAGCCGAGGACCTGGCGGCGCGCGGCTTCGCCACCGCCGCCCTGCACGGCGACCTGGGCCAGGGCGCCCGCGAGCAGGCCCTGCGCGCCTTCCGCAAGGGGAAGGTGGACGTGCTGGTGGCCACCGACGTGGCCGCCCGCGGCATCGACGTCGACGACGTCACCCACGTCATCAACTACCAGTGCCCGGAAGACGAGAAGATCTACGTCCACCGGATCGGCCGCACCGGCCGGGCCGGCGGCTCCGGCACCGCGATCACCTTCGTGGACTGGGACGACGTCTCCCGCTGGCGGATGATCTCCAGTGCCCTGGGCCTGCCGATCGACGAGCCGGTGGAGACGTACCACACCTCCGACCATCTTTATACGGACCTGAACATCCCCCGCGACGTCACCGGCAAGCTCCCCCGCAGCAAGCGGGTACTGGAGGGGCTGGAGGCCGAGCAGATCGAGGACCTCGGCGAGACCGGCCGGCGTGGCCGTTCCCGCGGCGAGCGCAACACGGGCCGGGGCCGGGCGCGAGGCCGCCGCACCGGCTCGGGACGGGCATCCGGCGCCCGGGCAGGCGGCTCGGGGAGATCCGCAGACACCAAGGCAGACAAGCCGCGCCGCAAGCGCAATCGTCGGCGCACCCATGGCGGTCGAGCCGACTCCTGAGCATCTCCCCCTCGGGGGACCGGCACAAATGACGCACCGGGTCCGGTAACTGTGACGCTGCTTGCGCGGACCCGTCGCTCCCTGCGCTCCCGCGCGGACACGCGGTTACCAGCGCCGGACGCACTCAGGCGCCGGTAACCGCACCGATATAGGCGATAACGCCGTCCGCCATCATCTGCACCGCAATGGCAGCCAGCAGCAACCCGAAAATGCGGGTGAGCACCTGAATCGCCGACTCTCCCAGCAGCCGGTGCAGAACCACGGAGAACCGCAGCGCCGCCCAGATGACCAGGTGCGTCACCACGATCGCTGCAGTCACACTCACCCAGCCGAGCACTGGTCCGGACGCCGACTCCACCGACACCATCGTGGCGACGATCGCACCCGGCCCAGCCAGCAGAGGCGTACCCAGGGGCACGAGGGCGGCGTTGGTGGCCACCGAATCCGGGTCGGGGTGCTCATCAGCCTTGTCAGTAAGCAACTCGAGCGCCACCAGTAGCAGCAGCAGGCCCCCGGAAATCTGCAACGCGGGCACAGTGATACCCAGGAAACGCAGAATATAACGGCCGAATATCGCGAAGGCGAGGATGACCGCGAAGGACACCAGGGTGGCCTGGCGGGCCGAACGAGTGCGCTCCGCGTCGGTCTGCCGACTGGTCAGCGACAGGAAGATGGGGATGGCGCCGAGCGGGTCCTGGATCACCAGGATCGTGGTGAAGGCAGTGGCGAAGAGCGTGAGGTCGAAGACGTTGGCGAGCATGGGCGGAGCGGGCTGGGCGGATAACGATCGAAGCGGCCGGGGCGGTGCGATTAGTTGGCTGGGTGCAGGGGGCTGGCCCGCGCTCAGGGCGCGATCAGCGCAAGCGCGCCCTCGCTGACAATCTGCTCCAGCAGCGCCGGAGGCATGAGGTTCTCCCCCAGCCGGTTCGGCTTGCCGGCACCGTGATAGTCCGAGGCGCCTGACATTCCCAGCCCAAGTGCCTGTGCCAGTGCGCGGGCCTGGTCGCGCTGGGCCGGGCCGTGATCGCGGTGATCCACCTCGATGGCAGCCAGGCCGGCCTGAGCCATGCGCGCGAAAGTCTCGTCCGGCACCAGACCCCGCTGCCGGTTAGCGGCCCGCGGATGGGCGGCCACCGGTACTCCCCCGGCGGCACGTACCAGTCGGCAGGCATCAACCGGGTCCAGGACCCAGTAGGGGACGTAGTAGGGGCTGGACGTGGCCAGCGGTCCGGCAAAGGCTGCCGCACGGTCGGGGAATGCCCCAGCGGCCACGAGCGCGTCGGCGATATGCGGACGGCCAATGGTAGTGGCGTCGGCTGCCTGGGCGAGCACGCCCTCCCAGGTGATGGGGTAGTCGGCCGCCAGGCGCTGGACCATGAGGCGCGTGCGGTTAGAACGCGAGTGGCGCGCGTGAGCCAGCGCGTCGGCAAGCGGTGCGTAGTCCGGGTCGAACAAGTAGGCCAGCAGGTGCAGCGCGATGCCGTTGGCCGAGCAGGAGATCTCGGCACCACGCAACAGCGTCACCCCCGTCTCCGGCACCGCGGCGGCCGCCTCCTCCCAGCCGGCGGTCGTGTCATGGTCTGTCAGGCCGACGACGTCCAGCCCGGCGCGGGCGGCTTGCGCCATGAGTGCGGCGGGAGACTCCGTGCCGTCGGAGTAGGCGGAATGAGTATGGGGGTCAATACGCACCAGCCAAGTGTACGGAGACCTGCTCGCCCCCTCCGCGCCGTCACCCGATGCCCCGGGGCCGTCCCAGCCGACCAGCCAGCCCCCGCCCGCGCCCTTTCACAGTCCCGCGCCGGGCCCGCCAAGCACGCACCCAAGACCCGCACTGTGACCCCAGTTACTTGCTAGCCTGACCGCATGACCGCCCGCACATCGTCTCCGCCACCCACGCCGATCCGCTTCGGCATCATCGGCGCCGGCTTCATCGCCCGCTGGTTCATGGAAGCCGTCAGTGCCGTGCCCGATGCCCAAGCGATCGCTGTGACCTCAGCGCACCCGGAGCGGGCGGCAGCCTTCGCCGCCGAGCACGGCATTCCCCATGCCTTCAGGTCCCTGGAGGACATGCTCGCCGCTACGGACGCCGACGGCGGACCGCTGGTCGACGTCGTCTACGTCGGCTCGCCCAACCTCCTGCATCCCGAGCACACGCTCGCGGCCCTCCAGTCCGGCCGGCACGTGCTGGTGGAGAAACCCTTTGCGCCCACGCCCCAGCAGGCGCAGGCAATGGTGCAGGCCGCTCGCCAGGCCGATCGGCTACTCATGGAGGGGTGGCTGCCCGCCTTCGAACCCGGCATGGCAACAGTGCGGGAGGCACTGCCCCGGCTGGGCCCGGTAAGGCGGGCCCTACTGGTCAAGGAGCAGTACTCCTCCCGCATGGACGCCTACCGTTCCGGCTCCCTGCCGCCTGCCTTCGACCCGGCTATGGCCGGCGGCTCGCTCATGGACCTGGGCGTCTACCCGATCAGCTTGGCGATCCACCTGTTTGGGGCGCCCACGCGGGTGACTGCTACCGGGGTGCTGCTGGACTCGGGTGCGGATGCTCTGGGCACGGTTGTGCTCAGCTACTCCGGAGCCGAGTCCGCTGCCGATACTCCCCGCCAAGATCAGCCCCGCGACTTTGAGGTGGTGTGCCTGCACTCCAAGACCTCCCCGACGGGCACCGGATCCGCGATCTCCGGTGACCACGCGGTACTGGCCCTGGATGACTGCCAATGGCCGCAGCAAATCAGCCTCCGCGGACTCGCAGCCGGAATCGGCAGCACGGCCGGCGCAGACCGGCTCAAGGCGAATGCCGACGCCGCCCAGGACCTGTCGGTTCGACGCAGCGGGCCGGTTCTCGCCTACGAGCTGGAGGCCTTCTGCCGCCTGGTGCGCTCCGGGGCGCGAGAATCGGAACTGCACCCACTGGCCAACTCTGTTGCCGCCGTCGAGGTGCTCTACGAGGCCCGCCGGCAGGTGGGGGTGCGTTTCCCGGGCGACCCCGACTGACGCCGCCCGGCGGTAACAGCCTCCCCGTTACTGCCCCGCGCGGCCAAGCGGACGCGGTGCCGACGGGTGCGCCCCAGCGGCACCGCGCGTGCCACTATGGGCCCATGACCGATTCCGCATCCGACTCCCCCGCCGCTTCCGCAGCGGACGCCGAGGCACCCCAGACGCTCGCGGAGCGCGGCAACAACCGCTCCCACCGGCCCACCAACCAGGCCTTCCGTGACTTCATCGGCTCCGGCTGGGCGCCGCGGCCCGAGGCGCTACCTGCTCGCTCCGACGCCGCCCCCTGGGCCGCCGCCCGCCGGGAGGCCCTGGGCGCGCAGTTCCCCGGCGACCGGCTGGTCCTCCCCGCAGGCGCGCTGGTTACCCGCAACAACGACTGCGACTACCGCTTCCGCCCGCACTCGGCCTTCGCCCACCTGGCCGGCACCGGCACCGACTTCGAGCCCGACGCCGTGCTCGTCCTGGAGCCGCTGGCACCCGGTTGCGGGGGCGCCCCCACCCACGAGGCGGTGCTGTACTTCCGCCCCCGCGCCTCCCGCTCCTCCGAGGAGTTCTACGCCGACCCCCGCTACGGGGAGCTGTGGGTGGGTCAGCGTCCCTCCCTTGAGGAGGTCGAGGCAGCCACCGGGATCCGCTGCGCCCACCTAGACTCCCTGCCCGACGCGCTCGCCAAGGACGCCGGCCCCGACGGCGTGCAGCTGCGCGTGGTGGCGCAGGCCAACCAGGCGGTCACCGCACTGGTGGACCAGGTGCGCACCGCGGCCGGGCTCGCCGCCGGCCAGCGGGCACAGCAGGTCGACGACGCCCTCGCGGAGGCCACCAGCGAGCTGCGCCTGACCAAGGATCCGTGGGAGGTCGAGCAGCTGCAGCGGGCCGTGGACGCCACTCGCGCCGGCTTCGACGACCTGATCCGCTCCATTCCGCGTGCCACCGGGCACTGGCGCGGCGAGCGCGTCCTGGAGGGGGCCTTCGGCGCCAAGGCCCGCGAGGAGGGCAACGGGCTCGGCTACGAGACCATCGCCGCCGCCGGCAACCACGCCAACACGCTGCACTGGATCAACAACGACGGCGCCGTGCGCCCCGGCGAACTGGTGCTGGTGGACGCCGGCGTGGAGGTCGACTCCCTCTACACCGCCGACGTCACCCGCACCATCCCGGTGGACGGCCGCTTCACAGAACCGCAGCGCCGCGTCTACCAGGCGGTCCTGGACGCCGCCGACGCCGCCTTCGCCCGCGCGGGCACCCCCGGCTGCCGCTTCCGGGACGTGCACGCCGCTGCCATGGAGGTGATCGCCGCCCGCCTGGAGGAGTGGGGCATGCTGCCCGACGGCGTCACCGCCGCCGACTCCCTGGGGCCGGACGGACAGTTCCACCGCCGCTGGATGGTGCACGGCACCAGCCACCACCTGGGGCTGGACGTGCACGACTGTGCCCAGGCGCGCCGGGAGATGAGCATGGACGCGGTGCTGCGCCCGGGCATGGTCTTCACTATTGAGCCGGGCCTGTACTTCCGTGCCGACGACCTGCTGGTTCCGGAGGAGCTGCGCGGCATCGGCGTGCGCATCGAGGATGACGTCGTCGTCGACCCCGACGGGGGCGTGAGGCGCCTGACCCAGGCGATTCCCCGTACCATCGATGAGGTGGAGGCCTGGGTCCGCGGGCTGACTGCCTGACCTCCTTCAGCCCTAGCGCCGCCCGGTACTGCCCGCCCTGGGCGTCCACGCGCAGCGCTCAGGCACGGTTGTCACGGTAGCGGCGCCGCGTGGGAGCGGGCACGTGCACCGCGGTGGTGTCACCTTCCCCATCCAGGTGCTCGCGGGCGAAGGCGAGTGCGCTGGCCAGCCCCTCGCGGCGCTGCGCGGCACTCATGGTACGGGTGTTGACCTCTACCACCACCTGCCCGCCGGCGGAGCCGAAACCCGTGTCAACCAGGTGGCGCAGAACCCCCGCGCAGTCCTGGTCGCCCTGCCCCGGCAGGAGGTGATCGTCCCGGAATCCGGGCACGCCATCGGTCAGGTGCACGTGCCGCAGCGTCGGCCCCAGCGCGCGGGCCATGGCCAGGGCGTCTGAGCCGGAGGTCGCCGCATGGGAGATGTCCAGCGTCACCGAGCGGTAGCCCTGGCCGACCGGATCCCAAGTCGGGAAGTAGGCCTGGAAGTCTCGGGTCGAGTGGGCATCGCGTGGCCTCCAGGTGAACATGTTCTCCACGCACAGGTGTACGCCGCCCGCCGCCTCACGCTCCGCCACGCCGGCTACGAAGGTGCGGGCGTAGCGGGTCTGCCAGAAGAACGGCGGGTGCAGGACCACCGTGGGGGCGCCAAGCGACTCGGCCAATTCGATCGAGCGGTCGATCTTCCCCCAGGGGTCGGCGCCGAACACCGCCCGAGTCAGTAGCAGCGTGGGCGCGTGCACCGCCAGCACCGGCACAGCGTACTGTTCGGCAAGGGCCGTCAGTGCATTCGCGTCCTGGGTCGCCTTCTCGCCCCAGACCATCACCTCGACGCCGTCGTAACCCAGCTGCGCCGCCAGGGCAAAGGTGTCCCGCACGTCGCCCGGGTAGACCGAGGATGTGGACAGGCCCACCCGAATCGGAGGCTGCGGGCGCGCACTCGGTCCCAAGGCGGCGGATGCGCTATCGGTTCCCGGGCAGACGGCGATAGGGGTCATCATCGTCTTCATTGTGACGCGTGGCGGGACCGCCTGTCTGCGATTCGGGTCCCTGAGCCGTCGTCGGCGTCCGGTCCGCATCAGGCCCGCGGGACGCGGAACTCGACTCCGGGGGCGCGGCGGGGCGCGACTGATCCTGCGAGTATGCCTGCGGATCCGCGCCCTCGGGCAGGCGTACACCGAAGCGGGGCTGCTCATCTGGGCGGGAGCCGAAGGTAGTCGGCCCCTGGCCGCGGGCCTGCTGCCGGGCGGCGCGCCGCTCCTCGGCCCGCCGGGCCGCCTCACCGCCACGGGTGAGGTTGCCGGGGATATCCGCCAGAGCCCTAGCGGCCTCTGCCGCCAGCTGCGAGGCAATGATCGAGTAGCGGGAGGCCACCACCTGGCTGATGGAGGTGAAGTCTCGCTTACCGCGGGTTACCGCGTAGGAGACGACCTGGAAGATCATCCCCCAGATCACGCCCATGATGACCGCCGCGATCAGCACCGTGCCAGTGCCCTCGCTGGGGCCGAGCAGCAGCATCATGGCGCCGAAGAACATACCGATCCACAGCCCCGACATCGCACCGTTGGCCACCGCGCGCCCCCAGCTCATGCGCCCCGTGATGCGTTCAACCTGACGCAGGTCCGTGCCGATGATCGCCAAGTGCTGCACCGGGAAGCCGGCGTCGGACAGTGAGTCGACCGCATGCTGTGCCTCCGCGTAGGTCGCGAAGGAGGCGACCTCGTCGCCGCGCGGGATACTTCCCCGCGCCATGCCGAAGGATGCGGCCTGCGTGGGGAACTCAGTCTGGCTCATGGGCTCATCGTCCCACGCCCGTCTGCTTCACGGGCGACTTCATCGTCAGGCGAAACCATGCGACGGCGCTGCCCGCGCCGCGCCGATAGGCTGGCTGCCGTGGAGAACAACAAGACGCGCACCACCCTCAGAGTCTTCGTCGCCCGGCTCGTGGGCACAACCGTCTTTGATCCCATCGGCGACGCCGTCGGCAAGGTCCACGACGTAGTAGTGCTCATCCGGCTGCGCGGGCAGCCGCGCGCCGTCGGCCTAGTAATCGAGGTGGCGGGGCGGCGCCGCGTATTCCTGCCACTGTCACGGGTGACCGCGATTGAGCCTGGCGCCGTGATCACCACCGGCCTGGTGAATATCCGCCGCTTCGAGCAGCGGCGGGTGGAGACCCTCGTCGTCGGCGAGCTGCTGGACCGGGTCGTCACGATGCGGGACGGCTCGGGCCAGGTCACCATCCGTGACGTCGCCATCGAGCGGGACCGGGGCATGGACTGGAAGGTGACTCGCCTATTCGTCCAGCGCGGCTCCTCCGGCCCGCTGGGGCTGCGGCGGGGCGAGACCTTCACCGTGCGCCCCGACGAGGTCACCGGCCTGGCCGGCTCCGCCGATCAGCAGGGGGCGACCGCGCTACTGGCCACCATGGAGGGGCTCAAGCCCGCGGACCTGGCCGACGTGCTGTCCGACTTACCGTTGACCCGGCAGCTGGAGGTCGCCGCTGAGCTGTCCGACGAACGCCTGGCGGACGCCACCGAGGAGTTGTCCGATGACGAGGCCGTCGCCCTCCTCTCCGGGCTCGACGCCTCCCGCGCCGCCGACGTCCTGGACGCGATGCAGCCCGACGACGCCGCCGACCTGGTCTCGGCCCTACCCGCCCCCATGGCCAACCAGCTGCTAGACCTGATGGAGCCGGAGGAGGCCGAGGATGTGCGCCGCCTGATGACCTACGACGAGTACACGGCCGGCGGCCTGATGACCACCGAGCCGATCATCCTGCCGCCTGAGGCCACCGTCGCCACCTTCCTGGCGCAGGCGCGTAAGGCGGAGGTGCCTCCAGCGCTGGCCGCCATCGCCTTCGTGTGCCGCCCTCCGCTGGAGTCTCCCACCGGTCGTTTCCTGGGCATGGTGCACCTGCAGCGCGCCCTGCGGGAGCGTCCCCAGCAGCTGCTGGGATCCATCCTGGACAGGGACCTTGATGACGTTCACGCCACAGACTCGATCGGAACCGTCACCCGCCTGCTGGCCACATACAATCTCACGGCCGTGCCCGTGCTCGACGACGCCGGGCGCCTGCTCGGCGCCGTATCCGTCGACGACGTCCTGGACCACCTGATGCCCGATGACTGGCGTGAGGCGGACGACGCCGTCACCGACGAGATGATTGAGAGGAGTGCCAATGGCTGACCAGCTCGACCAGCCGATCACCCGCCGCCGTTCACGACTGCTGCGGTGGCTCGGCCCCCGACGTCCGGCACGCTCAGATGGGTTCGGCCGCTTCGCCGAGGCCACCGCCCGCTTCATGGGCTCGCCCAAGTTCGTGGCGTATATGACGATCTTCGTGGTCGCCTGGATCGCGGCGAATGTCTTGCTCGCGAAGATCAGCGAGGACGCTCCCTGGGACCCCTACCCCTTCATCCTGCTCAACCTGGCGTTCTCCACCCAGGCCTCCTACTCCGCACCGCTGATTCTGCTGGCGCAGAACCGGCAGGACGACCGCGACCGCGTTATCGCCGAGCAGGATCGGCAGCGTGCCGAACGCAACCTTGAGGACACCGAGTACCTCACGCGTGAGATCGCCTCCCTGCGCCTGGCGATGAACGACGTCGCCACCCGCGACTTCGTGCGCTCCGAGCTGCGCAGCGTATTGGAGGAGCTGCTGCAGGAGGAGCGCCGGACGCGCGAGGAGCTCCACGAGGACCTGGTTGACGACGGCGGCGTAGGCGCCCAGAGCGGCACGGACGCTGCGGGGAGCTGACCGGCCGGCCCGCGGCCTCACGCTCCTCATCCGCCGCCTTCGCCGTCGGCCAGTGGGGCGGCCCGCATTCACGCCGGCTACATTCCCGCCGTCGACGTGCTCCTCACCACGATAACGGCCTACGGCGTACCTCCCAACGGGCCATAGGATTGTGGCATGAGCCTCCCCACCGAAGACGCAGTCCGCGAGGCGCTCGCGCGGGTGATCGACCCCGAGCTGCGCCGCCCGATCACCGACCTGGGCATGGTCGATTCCGTTGAGATCTCTGCCGACGGCGTGGTTACCGTAGGCGTACTGCTGACGGTGGCCGGCTGCCCGCTACGCGACACCATCACCGCTGACACCAGCAAGGAGGTCGGCGCCCTGGAGGGTGTCACCGATGTACGCGTCAACCTGGGGGTCATGACCGACGAGCAGCGCGCCGAGCTGCGCACTCGCCTGCGCGGTGGGGCCGCCGAACCGGTCATTCCTTTCACCCAGCCCGGCAACCTCACCCGTGTCTACGCGGTCACCTCCGGCAAGGGCGGGGTGGGTAAGTCCTCCGTAACCGCGAACCTGGCCGCGGCTATGGCGGCCCAGGGCTTGAGCGTCGGGGTCGTCGACGCCGATATCTACGGCTTCTCCATCCCCCGCATGCTGGGGGTGAATCAAGTGCCCACCCAGTTGGATGGCATGATCGTGCCGCCTCTGGCGCACGAGGTGAAGGTCATTTCCATCGGCATGTTCGTGGAGGACAAGCAGCCGGTCGTCTGGCGCGGGCCCATGCTGCACCGCGCAGTGCAGCAGTTCCTCTCCGACGTGTTCTGGGGCGACCTGGACGTGCTGCTGCTAGACCTGCCGCCGGGGACCGGCGACGTGACCATCTCCGTGGCGCAGCTGCTACCGGAGGCCGAGATCCTGGTGGTCACCACGCCGCAAACCGCCGCGGCCGAGGTGGCCGAACGCACCGGCCTGATTGCGTCCCAGACTCACCAGAAGGTCGTCGGCGTCATCGAGAACATGTCCTATCTGCCGCAGCCAGACGGCTCTCACCTGGAGATCTTCGGCTCCGGCGGAGGCCAGGCCGTCTCACAGTCGCTGACATCCACACTCGGCTACGACGTGCCGCTGCTGGCGCAGCTACCGCTGGACATCCGCCTGCGCGAGGGCTCCGACGTCGGCGTGCCGGCGGCCATCGCCCGCGGCGGCGCACCCGCCGCGGACTCCCCCGCTGCCGTGAAGCTGGCGGCAGTCGCCCGGAAGCTCGGGCATCGTGCGCGTGGGCTGTCCGGGATGTCGCTCGGAATCAGCCCGGTCACCGCGCGCTGACCCAGGCGCGCGGTTGCCCGTGTGCCCCTTCGGCGCGGGCAACCGCGGATAGCGCGCAGGTCCACCCGGACCCGTGTCGATTACCGTATCGACCGAACTCGGCACGTAACGTCTACCGAACTCGGCGATGGAGGACCGTCGGCAGGGCGAGCGGGGAGGCGGACGGGGTCAGATGAGGGCCGCGGCGGCCTCGGCGCGAGTACGGGCCGCTTCGTTTGCGGCGCGCACAATGTCGCGCGGCGAGACCGGGCGCAGAGTCTGCGCGTCCCCGTGCCGTGCCGCTTCCGCCTCCAGACTGGAGGGGACACTGGCCGCGACCGCATCCGCAGCCACTTGCGGTTCTGCAGCCGCGTCCTGATCCGCAGCCGGCTCGTCGGCGGCGGGTGGCTGCACCTCGGGGATCTCGGCCGTGACCGTGTCACCGGCATCCACGGCGGGCTGAGCCGCAGCACGTGCGGCAGCGGCATCCTCCCCGCTCACGGCATCCCCGCAGGTGGACTCGCCTGTATCCGCGGCGCGCTCCGTGGTTGCATCCCCGCTGGCGTCGGACTCCGCACCTGCGGCAGCAACCGAGTCGACCTGAGGCAGCTCGGCTGTCACCGCTGCCGCCTCGGCAGCTGCCTGCTGCGGGTCCTTGACGCCGTTCTCGGACGCATCCGCGCCAGCCCCGTCCCGTGCCTGGCTCGGCGCCGGCCCAGGCTCCACTGAGGGGCCCGCCGCGGTGGGCTTCGCCGCAGCCCGAGCGGCGCGCGTCTCGTCGGCCTTGTCCTCAATCATCCGCGACAACGACTTGGAGCTCTTCTGGCCCTTGCCACTGACCGCTGCCGCGGCCTCGTCACTGGCCTCCTTGGCGGTTTCCATCACCGACTGGAAGGGGTTGGTCAGGTCCCGGCGAATGGCCTCGAGGTCCTCCCCCAGCGCGTCGCGCACGATCTTGCGGGGGTCGTAGTTGCGCGGGTCCAGGTCGGACAGGTCCAGCTCGCTCAGCTCGGGGCCGACCTCCTCGGCGATCTGGGTCTTGGCGTTGTCGAGGAACACACGCAGCCGCCGCACGCCCTGCGTCAGCTTGCGGGTGTATTCGGGCAGGCGCTGCGGACCCACCACAATGACTAGTACCAGCAGGAGGACGAAGAACTCCGCACCCGAGATGCCCGGAAACATGACGCCAGTATAAGGACCAGCATAAGGAGCGGTATGGGCAACTATGCGGGCGGGTGGACACGAAAACCGAGCTGGACCTGAAAGAATGGGCCTGACTCCGTACCGGCGATCCGGCATCATCGGAGTTCAAGTGACGGATAGGCGGCCCGGTGCCGCAGGAGGAGCATACGGTGGCTGCTGACAAGACGCTGAGCTGGTCCTACACGGAAGAGTTCCCGCTAGAGGGGGAACCGGCCGCTCAGGCCCGCCTGCGCGGCATCGAGCTGGGAACCGACCCGGTCTCTGCGGCCACGGGCGCCGCCCTGCGCATGCTGGCCGCTGTCAGCGGCGCCAAGTCCGTCGCCGAGGTGGGCACGGGCACGGGCGTCTCCGGCCTGTGGCTGCTGGCAGGCATGGGCGCCGACGGCGTGCTGACCACCATCGACGTCGAGCCCGAGTTCCAGCGTGAGGCCCGCCGGGCCTTTGACGACGCCGGATACCCCAGTGCCCGCACCCGTGTCATTCAGGGGCGCGCCTCGGACGTCATGCCGCGTATGGCTGCTCACTCCTACGACATGGTGGTGCTCGACGTCGACCCTGAGGAGGCTGCTCAACTCACGCCGCAGGCCATCCGCATGCTGCGGCCGGGAGGCGTCCTAGTAGTGACACACGCCCTGTGGAATGACCACGTTGCAGACCCGGCGCGCCGGGACGCCACCACGGTTGCGGCGCGTGAACTGGGCAAGTCCCT
>NZ_PIZC01000062.1:0-3307 GCF_019325145.1 Actinomyces sp. 594 | reverse complement strand
TCCGCCGGGCCTAAGCGGCCCGGCGGACGGACCTGCCAGTCTTCTACTTCATGTTCGCGCGCCGTTGCCAGCGCGGCAACAGCACCAGGACGCGCTGCGGTACTCCCGGTAGCTGCTAAGTACTGTTGCGTACTTCAGCGATCAGTACTTCACGGAGGCCAGTGCCTCCTGCAGCTCCTTGATCTCATCGGGCGTGATCTCAACGACCAGCCGGCCGCCGCCCTCCAGCGGCATCCGCATGATGATGGAGCGGCCCTCCTTGACGACCTCGAGCGGCCCGTCGCCGGTCCTGGGCTTCATGGCAGCCATGTGCTCCCCTTTCAGTGATGGCTAGCGGACTATTACCGCTTCTCCCAGGTTGAGTCTACGGCATAATGACGCCACTTCGGGTTGAAACGTGGCTGACTCCACGCCGCGGCCCCGCCGCGAGCGGGCCGATCCGGCCCCGTGCTGCGCGGCCTATTCCGCCCTGTCCGGGGTACGGGTGAGCCCATTGGCCCGCATGGTGCGCGCGGCATCGACCACAAAGTCCACCGCCTCGGAGGCCGTATCCACTACCCGCATCAGGCTGAGGTCATCGGCATCGATCGTCGCAGCCTCCACCAGCGTCGCGCGCAGCCAGTCGACCAGGCCACCCCAGAACTCGGACCCCACGAGGGCGATCGGGAAAGACGGCACCTTCTGGGTCTGCACCAGGGTGACCGCCTCAAACAGCTCGTCCAGCGTGCCCATGCCGCCCGGCATGATCACGAATCCGTCGGAGTACTTCAGGAACATGGTCTTGCGGGCGAAGAAGTACCGGAAGTTGACCCCCAGGTCCACATAGTCGTTCATGCCCTGCTCATGCGGCAGTTCGATACCGAGCCCCACCGAGATACCGCCGGCCTCCCGAGCTCCCTTGTTCGCCGCCTCCATGATGCCGGGGCCCCCACCGGTGATGACGGCGTAGCCGGCATCGGCGAGCCCCGCCCCGATCTGCTCGGCCAGGACGTAATTCGGGTGATCGGCCGGCGTGCGAGCCGAGCCGAATAGGCTGATCGCGGGGCCCACTTCTGCCAGCGCCCCGAATCCCTCAACGAACTCGGACTGTATGCGCAGCACACGCCAGGGATCGGCGTGCAGCCAGTCGGCGTCGCCGCGTCGGTCCAGCAGGCGGGCGTCCGTAGTACGAGTGGGGATCTGAGCACCGCGGAGCATCACCGGCCCCTTGCGGTAGGTCTCGCGCGAGCCGTTTTTTACGCGCGGCTTGCCGCCGCGGCTGAGGTCCTTGGTCATGAAGCGCATGATCCCCCAACGTCCATCGCACGGCCTGGAGACACCCGGTGCGACCGGAATCCTGTGAGCCGGATGTGCTCACTACCACCCATGACGGCTGTCACGGCCGCTCCGTCAGCGTGCCTGCGCACGGTACGGTCACCCCATGACATATCCGCCCCAGGATGCGGCCGCCGTCGATCTGGACGCCGCCGCTACCGCCTGGATCACCGAGGATCCAGACCCCGACACCCGCCGGGAACTGACCGATCTGCTCACCGCGTACCGTGCCGGTGACGCCGCCGCAGCAGCCGCGCTCACTGATGCCTTCTCCGGCACGCTCCAGTTCGGTACCGCCGGGTTGCGCGGGCGCCTGGGCGGGGGTCCCAACCGCATGAACCGGGTGGTAGTGATCCGTGCCGCCGCCGGGTTATCCGCCTACCTGCACGAGATGCTGGGGGACGGGTTCCGCGTGGTCATCGGCTACGACGCCCGCCACGGCTCAGCGCGCTTCGCGCGTGACACCGCCGCCGTCGTCACCGGCGCCGGCGGGCGCGCCATCCTGTTCGACACTCACTGCCCCACGCCCGTGCTCGCCTTCGCCCTGCGAAGGCTGGGCGCCGACGCCGGCGTCATGGTGACGGCCTCGCACAACCCGCCCCAGGACAACGGCTACAAGGTCTACCTGGGCGGCCGCGCCGTAACCGGCTCCGGGCAGGGCGCGCAGATCGTCCCGCCACATGACTCGGCCATCGCCGCAAAGATCGCCGCCGTCGGCCCGCTTGCCTCCGTGCCCATGCCCGAGGACGGCTGGGAGACAATCGGGGCGGACATGGTTGAGGAGTACGTGCAGCGCGCGGTCAAGGCCGCCCGCACGCGGGCCGTGGCACCACTTAAGATCGTGTTGACCGCCATGCACGGGGTCGGCGGGGAGATCTGCCGGGAGGTGCTGGCCCGGACCGGCTTCGACGACGTCGTCGTGGTGCCCGAGCAGTTCGCCCCGGACCCGGAGTTCCCTACAGTGGCCTTCCCCAACCCGGAGGAACCCGGGGCCCTGGACCTGGCCTTTGCGCGGGCCCGTGAGGTAGGCGCGGACTTGATCATCGCCAACGACCCGGATGCCGACCGCTGCTCAGCCGCAGTGCCGGATGAGCACGCCCGCGGCGGTTGGCGGCAGCTGACCGGCGATGAGGTCGGCTCCCTCTTGGGAGAGCAGGCTGCCGAGCTGGCCGCCTTCACCGGCACCGGGGTGCTGGCCAACTCGATCGTCTCCTCTCGCCTGCTGCGCAAGATCGCGCAGGCGCACGGGCTTGCGCACCGCAACACACTCACCGGCTTCAAGTGGATCAGCCGCGAGCCGAACCTGGTATTCGGCTATGAGGAGGCGCTGGGATACTGTGTGGATCCGGCGGCGGTGCGAGACAAGGACGGTATCTCCGCCTCGGTGCGCCTGGCGGTGCTGGCCTCCACGCTCAAGCAGCAGGGACGTACGCTGGATGACCTGCTGGACCGCCTGGCGCGAGAACACGGCCTGTATGCGACCAGCCCGCTCAGCGTGCGGGTAGAGGACAAGAGCTTCATCACCAACGCCATGGAGCGGCTGCGGTCCGGGGGAGCACCAGCCACGCTGGCCGGATCCCCGGTGGTGGACGTCTTCGACCTGATGGACGGCGCGAACAACGGCAACGGGGAGCGCCTACCCGCGACTGACGGCCTCATCTTCAAGACCGCGGCGAACGACCGGGTGGTGGTACGCCCATCGGGCACCGAGCCGAAGCTCAAGTGCTACTGCGAAGTGGTCATGCCCGTGGCCGTCGACGAACCGGTGGAGGTGGCCCGCCGCGCCGCCGCCAAGCGCCTAGACGCCATAAAGGCCGACTTGCGCGGCGTCCTGGGCATCTGACAGTCGTCTGAGCCTCACGCCCGCAGCACGCAACCACCGAAACCGGCACAAGTTACACACTGAGCCTTTCTCATCAGGGGAGGTTGTTGTTCAGGTTGAGTATGACTAGGGCGGTGGCGGTGATGTTGGTGATGGTGGCTGGGTCGAGGG
>NZ_PIZC01000061.1:999-1218 GCF_019325145.1 Actinomyces sp. 594 | reverse complement strand
GTACAAGACCAACTCCCCTTCACCGACACCTTCCACTGCCTAGCCCGCTCCGCCATGGGCAACCTGTTCCTGTGGGGCGAACAAACCGGCCACAGCATCGAGATCGACCCCACCTATACCCGCATCGTCATCGACCAACTCGCCATACAGTCTTTCAACGACCCAGCGACGCGCCAGCGACAAGGACGAACAGCTTTCACTAGCAGTGGTGACTGGAGT
>NZ_PIZC01000061.1:0-639 GCF_019325145.1 Actinomyces sp. 594 | reverse complement strand
ACCTGCGCATCACCGACGCCCACACCTACCTGACCCTGCAAGCACAGCAGAGCGACATCACCATCAGCGACCCGGTAGGCGCCAACTGGGGCCAGATCGCCCCGATTATCCGCGCCGACCCCGCCACCTCCCCACTCAGCCAGGCGAGCGAGTCATGACGGCCAGCGGCAACACGGCCCCCGGCCCTATGGCCCTGCCCGACGAGCACGGCTTCCGCCACGCCCTGGGCGCCGAGGACCCCGGAGCGGTCGCCAAGCAGTACCAGCCCCCACCAGCACGCGACAACCGCACCATGGTGCGCACCGTCTACCACAACGGCCGCAGCCGCGACCTACAGGCCAAGGGCGCCGAGTTCGAGTTCCAGCTCGACGGCCAATACCAGGTCCTGGCGCAAATGCCCGCCAAGGACTACCTGGCCGCCCGCGACCTGTTCAGACAGCAAGGCAGACAAGGCAACGAAGCCACACGACAAGCACGAAGAGACCTCTACAAGCGACTCGCCGCGCACGGTAACGATCAACTCGGCGTGCCTCGCGCCGCGTCCCGCGCCTGGGCGCGTGAGGCTATGCGGCAGGTAGCGATCCTGCACAACCCCGACCAGGTCCTGGGAGGCAACCTGAGGCCCTCCCGGGACGCGGG
>NZ_PIZC01000060.1:57598-58730 GCF_019325145.1 Actinomyces sp. 594 | reverse complement strand
CCAGCCCCGCGGGGGCGGCCAGGGCGGCTTCAACCAGGGCTCTCAGGGCGGCGGCTACAACGCAGGCCAGCAGGGCGGATACAACCAGGGTGGCGGCCAGCAGGGCGGCTACCAGAGCTCCCAGGGCGGTCAGGGCGGTTACAGCCAGGGCGGCCAGCAGGGCAGCTACAACGCCCCGGCCGGCGGCGCCGCGGATGACCCCTGGGCCACCGGTGGCGCCACCAGCTTCGGTGACGAGCCCCCGTTCTGACCCACGTCTCCTTAACTGTGCAGCATTAGCGCAAACACAACTCTTCGCCCGGTTCGGCCGGGCGCGTGGGCGCGGTCGTCGCCCCGCATCATTCTCGCAATAGACCCACGGGTGCCAGTGGGCGCCCAAGCCAAGGAGTACCACCATGGCGAAGCCCCAGCTTCGTAAGCCGAAGAAGAAGATCGCACCGGTGAAGGCCGTCAAGGTCGGCACCATTGACTACAAGGACACCGCTACGCTGCGGAAGTTCATCTCGGACCGCGGCAAGATCCGCGCCCGCCGCGTGACCGGCGTCTCCGTGCAGGATCAGCGCAAGATCGCCAGGGCTATCAAGAACGCCCGCGAGATGGCCCTGCTGCCCTACACGAGCTCGACCCGCTGATAGGAGGCGCAGATCATGACCACCAAGCTCATTCTCACGCACGACGTGACCAACCTCGGCGCAGCCGGGGAGGTTGTGGAGGTCAAGGACGGCTACGCCCGGAACTACCTCCTGCCCCGCAAGCTGGCCACCCCGTGGACCAAGGGCGCCCAGCGCCAGATCGACCAGATGGCTGAGGCACGCCGCAAGCGCGCCATTGACTCCCTGGAGCAGGCCCAGGAGGCCCGCGCCTGGCTGGCGGGCAACGTTGTCACGGTGAGCGCCGTCTCCGGTGATAACGGCCGCCTCTTCGGAGCCGTCAGCACCGCACAGCTTGCGGACGCCGTCAAGGAGGCCGGTGGCCCGGCCATTGACCGGCGCAAGATCGAGCTCCTCCGTCCGATCAAGTCCACGGGTCGCCACAGCGCCTCCGTGCGACTGCACACCGACGTTGTTGCCCCGCTTGAGGTTAACGTCGTGGCCGCCCGCTGATCCGGGTAGCAGCCGATACGAACAAGCAC
>NZ_PIZC01000060.1:31064-57329 GCF_019325145.1 Actinomyces sp. 594 | reverse complement strand
CGTAGCCGACGCGCCGCCAGGCGCGTCGGCTACGGCTTTGTGCGCGGCCGCCGGATGGAACGTGTTAGCCGTACCCGTGTGTGGCGCTTCCGGTTTGAGAGCGCGGGGCTGTCGAGGCCGGCTTACGGGTGAGGGCGTGCTGTTGCGGGCGGCATCGGGCTGACGCTTCGGCACTATGCGTGACGCTTCGGCACTTGGCTCCGACGGTTCGTACTTTCTGGTGACGGTTCGTACCTCGGGGTGCCGAACCGTCGAGATGATGTACGAAGCGTCGTCCTGAAGGTACGAACCGTCGGGCGAGAGCACGAACGGTCAGGTCCCGCCAGCCTCCTGTCCCGCCCGGGGTGGGCTGTGCTTTGACGGCCGCGTGCTCACCGCGGAAGTCGTTGCGCCCTACTACGACGGCTGTATGCGAGTGGTTGTAGTAATAACCGATGGCTCCGTGCCCCGCGCTCAGTGCCGCCAGGCGTCGGAGCGGGCGCGCAGGCCCGTCACCAGGGCGCGCGCGCCCATGAACACCCAGGCGAAGGCTACCCACAGCCACACCAGGCCGTTGCTGCCGCCTACCGCCCCACCCTGGGCGATGATGACGGTGAGCGGCAGGTACGGCACCAGGGTCGCCATCTGCGCCCACGCCAGGTAGCGGCCGTCACCGGCCCCCATGAGCACGCCGTCGAACAGGAAGACGGCTCCCGCCAGCGGCATTGCGGTGGCCGCGACCAGCAGGGCCGGCCGGGAGGCGGCGAGCACCGTTGGGTCGGAGGTGAACAGGTGCGGCAGCCATGGGCTTCCGGCCGCAAGCACCACGCCGATCACCGCCCCCGCGGCCACGCCCCAAGCCAGGCAGCGGCGCAGCACGGCGTCGACCGTGGGGCCGCTATCCGGCACCGTCGGTACGGCGGATGCCTGCGGGGACGCTGAGGAGGGAGTCCGGCGCTCGGCCAGACCCGAACCGGTACGCCGGGAGCTCGGGTCGGTTGGCGTAGCAGAGGTCTGATCCGCGGCAACCTGTGCCGCCCGCGCGGCCTCGGCCCGCCCCAGGGCAGTACCCACAAGTGCCTGCGCGGCGATGGCGAGCGCATCCAAGGCGAAGGCGGTGAAGTTCCACAGCGCGTTGACCACCTGGTGGGCGGCCAGCGCCGTCGCCCCCAGAGCGGTAGCGGCCCAGACCGTCGCCAGGATCGCCGCTCGCAGCGACAAGGTGCGTACCAGCAGGGGCGCACCAGTGCCCAAGGAGGCGCGCAGGCCCGCAGCCCGCGGCGAGGTCGGCACACCCGCCGCGCGCGCCGCCCTGATCACAGGAACCAGCAGCGCCACCGCCATCGCTGTCTGTGCGATAGCCGTGCCCAGGCCGGAGCCGGCGATCCCCATGCGCACCCCGTACAGCAGCGTCGCATTCACGGCCACATTGCCGACCGCTCCCGCCGTAGCCACCACAAAGGGCGTGCGCGTGTCCAACAGGCCGCGCAGCGTGCCCGTGGCCGCATAGACCACCAGCATGCCCGGCAGGCCGGGCGCGGAGGCGCGCAGGTAGGCGACGGCGGCATCTGCCACGGCGCCGTCGGCCCCCATGGCCCCCACCGCCCACGGGGCGCCGACGGCGAGCAGGAGCGCCGCCACCAGGCCGAGCAGTACCGCCAGCCAGGCGCCGTCGATGCCGGCCCTCAGGCCGCCGACCCGGTCCCCGGCACCGAAGCGGCGGGAGGTGGTCGCCGTCGTCGCATAGGCGAGGAAGACGAACAGGCCCACGATCGTGGTCAGCAGGGTGGAGGCCAGCGACAGGCCTGCGAGGCTGCCCGCGCCCAAGTGGCCGACCATCGCCGAGTCGATCAGCACGAACAGCGGCTCGGCGACCAGCGCTCCCAGGGCGGGCAGGGCAAGGGAGAGGATCTGGCGGTTCAGGGAGGCGGGCGCCACCCGTGCCGTGATGCTGGACGGGGCGGAATCGCTCGGGTCGGCGCCTGAGCGCGTTGTGCGGGAGCGAGAGGCAGGCGAGTCGGGCACGCGATACTCCATCCGGGTGGGGGCGGGCCAGTGTCTCATGCGCCGCTGAGAACGGACCGTGCGCGGGCGGCGCGGCACGGGCGGGGAGCATGTGAGGTTGCGGGGCAGTCCCTCAGGTCGAGGTTGAGGTTCATCCACAGGAATACCCACTTATCCACAGATTTTGATTGCGGTTTGGAGCGGGGGTGCTGTGGCTTGTGACCGTCGGCCACTCGGGGCGGGATTCCGGTGTATTCCGGGGGTTTCACGGAGGTATGCGGATCGTGGGAGGGAGGGCGCTCCACACCCTGCGCGGCGCGTCGCCCACAGGCAGGTGGGGGTTTTCCACACGTCGGCGGTGGTTGCCCACAGCCTGCAAGAGGTCACCGTTTGCGACCGCCCGGCCGGCCCGCTAGTGTCGCGGCGCGACCCGTCTGGGTGGGGCGCTGCAGGGGGGGAGTGACCGACTGATGACCGATGTTGACACCATCGGCGCGCGCACTCGCGGCGAGGACCGCCCGGTTGACGCCCGCTACGACGGTACTTTTGATCGGGTCCCGCCCCAGGACCTGGAGGCGGAGATGTCCACGCTCGGCGGCATGCTGCTGAGCAAGGAGGCGATCACCGACGTCATTGAGGTGCTGCGCGGCCCCGAGTTCTACAAGCCCGCGCACGAGTCGATCTTTGACGCGATCGTGGAGGTGTATAACCGGTCCGAGCCGGCTGACCCACTGATCGTCGCCGATGAGCTGTCCAAGCGCGGCGAGCTCGAGCGCATCGGCGGCGCGCCCTACCTGGCTACCTTGATGGCTACCGTGCCCACCGCCGCGAACGCCGCCTACTATGCGCGCATTGTCAAGGAGAAGTCGCTGATGCGCGGCCTGGTGCAGGCCGGCACCCGCATCGCCCAGCTCGGCTACTCCACCGACGCCGGTGACATCGATGAGCTCGTAACGCTGGCCGAGTCGGAGGTATACGCCGTCGCCCACAAGGAGGGTGAGCGGGAGGACTACGTGCCCGTCGGGGAACTGCTCAACGAGGCCAACCTCGAGATCGAGGCCGGCCAGGCCCGCGAGGACGGGCAGATGCGGGGCGTGCCCACGGGCTTCGTGGAGCTGGACGAGCTGCTAGGTGGCCTGCACGGCGGGCAGATGATCATCGTGGCCGCGCGCCCCGCCATGGGTAAGTCCACGCTCGCCGTCGACTTCTGCCGCTCAGCGTCGATCCACTCGCGCGGCGCCGACGGCAACCTCATCCCCTCGTGCTACTTCTCCCTGGAGATGGGGCGTATGGAGCTGATGATGCGCATCCTGTCCGCCGAGTCGGGCGTGGCCATGAACAAGCTGCGCGGCGGCAGCCAGATGGACGAGCGCGACTGGGAGGATGTTGCGCGCGCCTACAATCCCGTCTCCGAGGCGCCGCTGTTCATTGACGACTCCCCGAACCTGACCATGCCGGAGATCCGCTCCAAGGCGCTGCGCCTGAAGCAGCACCACGGGCTGGGGCTGATGGTGGTGGACTACCTGCAGCTGATGAGCTCTGGCAAGCAAGTCGAGTCGCGTCAGCAGGAGGTCTCCGAGTTCTCCCGCTCGCTGAAGCTGCTGGCCAAGGAGCTGGACATCCCGGTGGTCGCCGTCGCCCAGCTGAACCGCGGGCCCGAGCAGCGCACTGGCAACAAGCCGCAGATGAGCGACCTGCGCGAGTCCGGCTCGCTGGAACAGGACGCGGACGTCATCATGCTGCTGCACCGGCCCGAGTACTACCAGGAGGAGGAGCGGCCGGGCGAGGCCGACATCATCGTCGCCAAGCACCGCAACGGCCAGACCCGCACCATCCCGGTGGCGTTCCAGGGACACCTGTCGCGCTTCGCCAACATGGCGCGCAACATCACGCCCGAGCCGGCCTACGAGTGATTCGAGTGGGGGCGCTGGGCACCGCGCGCTCGTGCGCGAGGGCTGCGCACAGGCGCTGTCTGGCCCACACCCTGGGCGGCTCGCTGTGGGCGCTGCCGGTGTCCGCCCTGTGGGAGCTCGGCTGAGGCGGGCGTACTCCACTACCTTCGTCGCACTGCACGACCTTGGTGTACATAGCACGACCCCGGGGTGGTCGTGGAACGTACCCCAAGGTCGTGGAGTATGCGAAGGCGGCCTCTTCTGTCTCACCGGGGATGAGGCCGCGAGTCACTGCGGCTCGGGCAGCCGAATCACCCGTAGACGCCAGATACCTAGCAGCCAGGTCAGCACCACCAGCCCGACGGCGAAGCCCACTCCGTGAAGCAGCCCGCGTTGGAGGTAGTCGTCCGCCTGTGTGCCCAACGCCTCGACGATGTAGCTGGATAGCTCCCGCGTCGACCACAGGGGCAGTACCCGAGTCCACGCGGCGGTCGGATCCACGAGGAGCTGAAGAGCCATGACCGCCAATAGCAGGAGCGCGCCCTCCAGGTCTCTTGGGATGAGCGCGGCGGCCACCGATCCCAGCGGCGCGGCCACGGTCACGGTCAGAAGCAGCATGAGCGGAACGGAGGTTGGATGGGCCAACTTATTCCCGATCGTAAGTAGAACGAGCCCGGAGTAGAGCGCGGCAATGAGCCAGCCGAGCCCCAGGACCGCTGCGTGTCGGCCCAGTACCAGCGCCGTCGGGCTGGCCCCGCTCGCGGCCAGCCGCAGGTCGATTGACCGCGAGGACACCGACGTGAACAGTGCGAGCGTCGCAGTGGCCCAGCCCAGTCCGATCGACAGCAGACGCAGTGCGGTCCAGTGCGTATCAATTCGTGCCAGGTAGAAGGTGAGTGGCAACAGCAGGGCGAGGGCCAGCGCGCCACGCCGTCGGGACAGCTCGTGGACGGTGACCCTGGCGACCAGCACGGCGGTGTGCAACAGCCGGCCTTCGGGGGCCGGTGCCGGGCCGGCTGACTCGGCGATGGTGGCTGCGGTCATGCGGCGTACTCCTCCGTCGTGCGATCTTTCGTCGAGGATTCGGGGGCGGGAAGCTCGATGACGCGATCGACGAAGTCGATGTCGCGCAGCAGGTGGGTGACCAGAAGGACTCCGGCGCCGGAGCCCCGCCAGGAAGAGATAAGAGTCCACAGGTCCTCATAGGCCAGGGCGTCCAGGCCCTGGTAGGGCTCGTCCAGGAGCAGTAGTTCGGGCGAGGTGAGCTGAGCCAGGGCGAGGTTGAGCTTCTGTTGGGTGCCCCCTGAAAGGGTGCGGGTGATCTGTTCGCCGTTGGGGCGCCATCCCAGACGCCGGAGGATCCGGTGGCCGGTCGGGACGGCGCGGCCGCGGCCCGCGCCGTCGAGGGCCCCGAACAGCCGCAGGTGCTCGTCGACGGTCAGCAGTGGAGCGAGGGCGTCGAGTTGTGGCGCGTAGCCGAAGCGTTTAGTCCGCTCCACGCTGCCGGAGTCGGTGCGCAGCAGGCCCGCACATACCTGGAGAAGGGTGGACTTGCCGGCCCCGTTGGAGCCGACGACGGCGACGATCTCGCCGCGTCGCACCGTGAGATTCAGGCCCGACAAGACGGTGCGACGGGCGCGACGAACGGTGATGTCCCGTAAGCGCAGCACCACCGGTCCGATTGTTGACTTTGAAGCTCGTCGGTCAGGGATGACGCCGTCCTCCCGCAAGGCCGAGGCGAGCTCACGGGCGTATATAACTGCGGGACCGAAAAGAGCCGTGGGTGGGACTTCGGCCGCGGTCGCTTCTAAGCGGGCATCGGCGATGGCCCGTTCGAGTTGAGTGGCGCTCAGACCGTGTGCCGTCAGTTCGGCTGCGAGGCTCTGGTACCAGGTCGATTCGTACTGGCCGGCCGCGGGTGAGTGTGGGGGCTCGAATCCGGCGGCGGTACTCATTGGTGCGCCTCCGCTGCCGCTCGGCTTCGGATGCTCCCCGGCGGTGTGGCCTCCAGGACGGCCGAGAACGCGGTACGAAAGCCGCGCCACTCTTCGCGACGTGTGGCGAGTTCGGCACGGCCGGCGTCGGTCAGTTCATAGTACTTGCGCGCGGGGCCGGAGTCGGAGGGACGAACGGAGGTTATGAGCAGGCCGCGGCGCTCCAGGCGGGTGAGGGCCGGGTAGAGGCTGCCGCCGGGTACCTTCTCCAGACCGGCTTCGCTCAGGCGCCGGGTCAGCGACAGGCCGTAATCGGGGCCGCCTTCGAGCAGGGCGAGCAGACAGGGTTCAAGAAAGCCGCGCAGGAGGCGCGAAGTCGAGGAGTCCATGTAGTCAGACTATCTAGATAGTAGACAGACTGTCTACTGGGTTGCGCCGCGTATCTGTCCAGGGGCCGGTGCTGACGTCGGCGGCTAGCGAAGAGGACTGCGTTCCACGACCTTGGGGTGCAAAACACGACCCCGGGGTGGTCGTGGAACGCACCCCAAGGTCGTGAATCGTCTGCTGAGGCGACGTGAACCGTCGTGCCAGGCGGCCGGCGGGCCGCTCGGCGCCGTCGGCCGGATCGGCGGTTCACGGTCGGCCCGGCGCGCCCTCGGGTGCCGTCAGCCGCGGTAGAAGCCCTGGTAGACGTAGGTGAAGGGGATGTTGCCGTGCATGCCCGGGTTCACCGACGCGGAGACCACGTTCTTGGCGGTGACCGCAGCCTCCAGCGGGGTGGCGCCCTTGGCCAGCTCGGCGGTGATGGCGGCGGCCAGCGTGCAGCCGGCGCCGTGCATGCGCTCGGTGCCGACCGCCGGCACCTCCAGGACCTCCAGGGTCTGGCCGTCGTAGAAGACGTCCAGGGCGGTGCCGGTGCCGAGCGTAGGGCCGGCCTTGGCCAGGACGTTGGGTACGCCCAGGTCGTAGATGCGCTTGGCGGCGTCCTTGAGCTGCTCGACGCTGGTGATCTCATCCACTCCTGCCAGGGTGGCGGCCTCGAACAGGTTCGGGGTGGTGACCTTGGCGCGGGGCAGGATCTTGGCGCGCAGGGCGTTGTCGACGTCGAGGGCGGCACCGGGCTCCTGGCCCTTGCAGATCAGCACCGGGTCCACCACCAGGTTCGGGAACTGGTACTGCTCCAGGGCGGCGTCTACGGCGTCGATCGTGGCGGCGGTGCCGAGCATGCCGATCTTGACGGCGTCGATCGCGGTGTGCACGGTGGCGCACGCCTCGATCTGGTCGGTGATCACCTGCGGGTCGATCGGCACGAACCGGTGGTCCCAGTTGTTCTTGGGGTCCATGGACACGATGCAGGTCAGGGCCGTGCAGCCGAATACGCCCAGCTGGTGGAAGGTCTTCAGGTCGGTCTGGGCGCCGGCGCCGCCGGAGGCCTCGGATCCGGCGATGGCCAGGGCGATCGGAGGGGTGGCGGGGACAGTGGTGCTCGCGGTTGTGCTTGCCATGCGGCAAAGCATGCCCCGAGCGTAGGCGCGTGTCTACAAAGAAGCTCATATGCCGGTGCTTCGCCGCCGCACCTGGCTGGCGAAGCACCGGCACCGGCCTATTAGGGCTGCTCCACCGCCGGCGCAGCACGTCGGCGGTGGAGCACCCGGTTAGCCCGGCTGCGCGGCCGTTCCAGAGCGACGCCGGCGTCGCCCGTACGGCGAGCGGCTAGGCGCTGGCTACGGCGAAGCGCTCACCGCGGTGCGCGTCGCGCTCAATCTCATCGACCAGCGCGATGGCCAGATCTGCGGGAGACAGGTTCGCGCCGACCGGACTGTCCTTGCCGACCACATAGGCGCCTGTGGACTGCTCCGAGGGATAGGCCGGAGCGGGGGAGACAAGGGTCCAGGCCAGGGCGTCGCCCGCGGCGCGGAAGGCCTCAAGCACCTCGCTGAAGGCCAGGGCCTCCGGCCTGATCTCGGCGGGGAAGTCGGGTGAGTCGAGCAGGCGCTTGCCGTCTGCGGCGAGCAGCGAGCCGGCCCCTCCCACGATCACGAGCCTGCCCGTCGGCCGGGCGGCGATCAGCGCCTTGAAGGCGTCGACGGTGGGCTGCACGGGGCCGCCGGTACGGTCGGGAGAGACGGCGATCACGGTCGCGTCGGCGGCGTTGATTAGGTCGACGATGGCGGCGGTATCGGTCAGGTCGGCGGTCGCGTCCTTGGCGGCACCCTCGGCGTGGCGACCGGAGCGGGAGGCGGAGGTGACGGTGTGTCCGCGGCGGGCGGCCTCGGCCACGACGGCTGCGCCGGTGTTGCCGGTTCCGCCGATGACGGTGATGTTCATGGGGGGCTCCTAGTGCTTGTGGTTTTGCGGGTCGTGCGCCGTCTTTGCTCGCGGTGCGGCGGCCACACTGTTAAGGTATTTATTTGAAACCAAGTACCTCAAGGTAACTATGGAGTTGCTCGTGTCACATTCAATGGATGCTGCCGCGCCCGCTGCGGCGGGGATGGGTGCTGTGCCCGCGGCCGAGGCGGCGCAGGCCGTCCCCGCCGCCACGGGCGCCAACGCAGGCCGGCCGCTCGCCGCTTATGACGTACTGTCGCCCGAGTGCCCTTCGCGCACTGTGCTGCGGCACGTCGTTGACCGCTGGACCCCGCTGATCGTTGCCGTGCTGGCGCAGGGACCACGGCGCTTCGGTGAGCTGCGTCAGGCAGTGGGCGGCGTGACACCCAAGGTGCTGGCGCAGACGCTGCGCTCGATGGAGCGGGACGGGCTGGTGCTGCGCGAGCAGACCCCGGGTGTGCCGCCGCGCGTGGACTACACGCTCACCCCGCTCGGTGCCGGCCTGGCGGAGCCGATCGCCGCGCTGCGCGCCTGGGCGGAGGGCAACGCCGAGCAGGTGCTGGCCCATCGCGAGGCCTACGACCGCGCGCACCCCCAGTCCGAGGAATAGGTGGCCGCTATCCGGCCCGCGATTGTGCCGGATTACGTCTGCGGGAAGCCTGAGGAGTGTCTGCGGGCACCGGATGCGGCTATGAGTGTCAGAGAATGCACCACTTTCCGGGCACCTCCCCGGAGCCTGGCCGATTCTGCCGCGGAATTGCGCGGATCGCTACGCCGGTGCGCTGGCGGGCGCCCTTAAAGTGGTGCAATTTGTGACACCTGTCGTGCCTGCGGCGGCATCGCCGCCCGAAAGTGCTCCCGCTCAGCCGCTGAATCGGGGACCATAGAGGTATGAGCGCTCCCACACCCGCCGACCCCACCGGCCCCGCATCCACCTGGTCCACCGGAGCCGCGGCTGCCGCCGTGCCCCAGGAGGTCCGCGATGCCATTGACACCGCCCTCGCCACCGCTGAGCTGTCCCGCGCTGAGCGTGAGATCTTCACGACCCGCGTAGAGCGCTGGTACCCGGACGTAGTCGACGGCCTGCTCACCCTTTACGGCGAGCCCGCTGCCGGAAGTACCGCGGTTCGCCTGCTGGCGGAGGCCGCCCGTACCTATGCGGCCCGCAGCTCCGAGCTGCGCCACCTCGATCTGGCCCGCACCCTTGACCCCGCCTGGGTGCAGGACCCCTCCCGCATCGGCTACTCCGGCTACACCGAGCGCTTCGCCGGAGACCTGCGCGGCGTGGAGAAGCGCATCGGCTACCTGCGGGAGCTGGGCGTCAGCTACCTCCACCTCATGCCCCTGCTCACCCCCCGCCCCGGCGACTCTGACGGCGGCTACGCCGTTGCCGACTACCGCTCCGTGCGACCCGACCTGGGTGACATGGACGACCTGGAGCACTTGACCGGTGAGCTGCGCAAGGAGGGCATGAGCCTGGTCATTGACCTAGTGCTCAACCACGTGGCGCGGGAGCACGAGTGGGCCCGGCGCGCCCGCGCCGGCGAGCAGCGCTACCGCGACTACTTCCTCATCTACCCCGACCGCACCGAGCCCGACGAGTACGAGCGCACCCTGCCGGAGATCTTCCCCGACTTCGCACCGGGCAACTTCACCTGGGAAGAGGACCTCGACGGCTGGGTGTGGACCACTTTCAACTCCTTCCAGTGGGACCTGAACTGGCGCAATCCCCAGGTGATGGAGGAGTTCGTCGAGATCGTCATGGAGCTGGCCAACCGCGGGGTGGAGGTGCTGCGCCTGGACGCCATCGCCTTCACCATTAAGCGCAAGGGCACCGACTGCCAGGGGCAGCCCGAGGTCCACTCCATCACCGAGGTGCTGCGGGCACTCACCCGCATCGCCTGCCCCGCCATCGCCCTGAAGGCGGAGGCGATCGTCGCCCCCACCGAACTGCTGCAGTACCTGGGGCAGGGACGCTACACCGGCAAGGTCTCCGACTTGGCCTACCACAACTCCCTGATGGTGCAGATTTGGTCCATGCTGGCCAGCCGGTCCGTGAGCCTGGCCGCCCAGACGTTTTCCTCGCTGCCGATCGAGCCGTCAACGGCCACCTGGATCACCTACATCCGCTGCCATGACGACATCGGCTGGGCGATCGACGACGCCGACGCCGAGGCGGTGGGCCTGACCGGCTACTGGCACCGGGTCTTCCTGGCCGACTGGTACACGGGCCTGTACCCGATGAGTGACGCCCGTGGCCTGACCTTCCAGTACAACCCGGTCACCAATGATCGGCGCACCGCCGGCACCGCGGCCTCCCTGATCGGCATTGAGGCCGCGGCGGAGGCGGTGGCCGGGATCGACGAGCACACCCCCGCCTGGCGCGAGGAGGAGCTGCGCACCTGGTTGGAGGAGCGCTTCAACGCCATGCGCTTGGCCTACGCCATCATTTACGGCTGGGGCGGTATCCCCGTGCTGTGGAGCGGCGATGAGCTGGCGCAGTTCAACGACCCCAACTGGGACACCGAGCCGGGCCACGAGTCCGACTCCCGCTGGGCGGGCCGCCCGCGGCTGAGCGAGGCCGCCATCGCCGAGCGCCACGACCGCTCCACGGTGCCGGGCCGCGTCTTCACCGACTTGGCCCACATGGGCAAGGTGCGGGCCTCACTGCCGCAGTTGAGCGCGGATGTGCGCACCATCGTCGCCCCCGTCGACGACGACGGCGTGCTGGTCACCTTCCGCGACCACCCGCGCGGCAGCTTCGTGGGCGTGTACAACGTGACCCCGGACTGGCGCTCCGTGCCCGCGGCGCGGCTGGCCGAGTACGGGGTGCTCGGAGCGGTGGACGTGCTCACCGACACGGTGCCCTCCGGGTCCACCAGCCTGGAGGGTGCGGGCGACGGCCAGGTGCCGGTGCCGCCCTACGCCGCCTGGTGGCTGGTGCGCTCGACCGACTGACGCGGACCGGTGTCCAGGCGCCGGGCGAGCCAGGGGTCGGTGATGGCGTGGAAGCGGTCGGGGAAGGTGCGGCGCACGCAGTGGGGCGCACCCTCGATCACGACCGTCTCGATAGACGCGTTGGCGCGGCGGGTGATGTTGGTGAGGTTGTCACCGCGCAGCACCACCCGCTCGGTGCCGGTGACGATCAGCGTCGGCACCGCCAGGGAGTCGATGACCTCCTCCCAGGGGGTCGGCGGCGAGACGCAGCCCTGGGCGATGAAGGCCAGGTCGACGCCGCATGCGGCCTCGACGCTGGCGCGGGTCTCCCGCGGCGACCAGGTGGGGTTGTTGCGCATCTCCAGCTCGAAGCGCGCCTGCGGGTCGGCGGCGATCTGTCGCATCTCCCGCACCTGGCGGTAGGCGTTAATGGCTAGTAGATGGCGCCAGACCGGGGTGACGAAGGCCGGATCCTCGGCGACGACGGCGTCCACCAGGTCGGGCCGGTGCGCGGCCACATCCAGGCTGGTCACCCCGCCCATGGAGTGCCCGACGACGGCGAGTGGCGCTCGCAGTGGCCCCTCGCCGCGCAGGCCGTGGGCGCGCAGGTCCTCCAGCACGTCCACCAGGTCGGTGGCCAGGCGCTCGCCGGTCGTCGTCTGGTTTGCCAGGTCCGGCTCTTCCCAGCGCGGGGAGTCACCATGGCCGCGGGCGTCCAGGGCGACGATCCGGTAGCCGAAGGCGGACCAGCGGTCCACCGCCTCGATCCAGCAGGCCGCCGAGTCGGTGATGCCGTGGGACAGGACGAGTACCGGCGCGGCATGGTCATCCAGCGGCCCGGCCAGGTGGCGGGCGAGCGGCGCGACGGCGGGTGCCTCAACGGTGGTCATGCCCGGAGCTTATGCCGCCACTGGTGGTCCCGAACTCGTCTGCTACGTCCGTTTCCCGGCTCCTAGCGTTTTACGGGTGCGGTGGTGGGGCGAGGTGTCTACTGCGCCGGTTGGACGTTAACAACGCTACTTAACGGCCTGCTGTATACCTCGGCGCCCTTCAGCAGACGGTTAACTGGCGTTGTTAACCCCGAAGTGGCGTTGCAGACCGGGAAGCGGCGTTGCAGATGGACCCGCTTCCAGACGCCGGGGTTGTCGACAGCCAAGTCCGGCACGGTGAGCCTGCCGGTTCACCGTGCCGGACTCTGCAACACGCGAGCCGCCACACCCTCACACGCGAAGAGCCAGCTTGGCCTGCGCACGGCTACCGGCGTCTCAGGCCGCCGTGCGCAGGCCCGCCTCAGGACTCGGTGGACTGGGTTCCGTCGGCCGGAGCCTGGCCGGGACCGCCACCCAAGCCGCCATTGGTGTTGCCCGAGGGGGCGCCGGGATCGCCCTGGCCGCCAACCTCGCCGGACGGCGCCTGGCCGCCCATGCCGCCTTGACCGCCCATGCCGCCACCCATGCCGGAGCTTAGGGCTGCGGCGGTGCCGGTGGCGGAACCGCCCGAGGTGGTGGCCACCGTGTACTCCTCGCCCTCGGTCAGGCCCAGTACGGTGAGGTACTGCGAGGTGAAGACACTGGTCATCTCCCAGGAGGTGCCGTCCGCGCCGGTGACGGTAATGGTGTCACCCGCGGACACGCTCGGGGAACCGGTGACGCCGATCAGCTGGCTCTCTCCGTTGACATCAACCGCCCCGTCCATGGTGCCCGCCTGGCCGGAGACGACGACCTGCCCCCCGGTCACATATGCGGACCCGTTGGAGTCGATGCCGTCGGAGTAGGTGAAGGATACCTGCACCTGCCCGCCGGAGATCGTCAGCACCGCGCCGTCGTCGGACTCGGAGTCGACGTTTTCATACCCCTCGATCACGTAGTCACCGTTGGTGGCGTTGATGCCGTCGTCACCCGCGGTGATGGTCAGCGACCCGCCGGAGATGTTGATGAATGCCCCCTGGAGGCCCTCGTCGGCCGCGTCCAGGGTGACGGTGCCCTCCTCCTGCGTGTAGCTGACGCCCGCGTTGACGCCCTTGGGCTTGGTTGACTCGTCGTCGCTGGACTCGTCCTCAGCGTCCGTGGCGTCCTCCGGGCCGACGGCGCTGCCCGAGCCGGTCGCGGCCCCGCCCGGCTGGCCGGGTGCCCCGCCGAAGCCTTCCTCCTGGGTGGCGTTCGCCTGCCCGCCACCCGCAGTCACATTCAACGTGGTGCCATCCACGGTGACGTCGGTGGTCGCAGACAGGCCGTCGTCGCCGGAGGTGATGGTGATGTCGGCGGCGCCCAGGGCGATGAAGCCCATGGTCTCGTCGTCGTCCTCGGTGGACTTCAGCCCGTCCCCGCCCGCGGTGATGGTGATGGTGCCGCCCGCGATGACCAGGTAGTCCTTGCCGCGGATGCCGTCGTCGACGGCGTCCACCGTGAGCGTGGGCGCGCCCTGGATTATCAGGCCGTTCTTGGAGGAGATGGCGTCATTGTGGTTGCCGGTGACGGTCAGCGCACCGGTGCCGGTGATCACCACGGTGTCGGAGGAGAACAGGGCCGCCGTGGGGGCGTCCGCAGAGGTGTCGGTGTAGGTCTGCCCGTCGGTGAGCGTGTTCTCGGACCCCTCGGCCAGTACGACGACGGCGCTGCCCGCGTCCTGGATGTCGATGGCCGGCCCGTCGGCGTTGGTGATGGAGGCGCCGTCGAGTACCAGCCGCACCTCGGCGTCGTCGGCGTTCACGACCACCTGGCCGTCCGTGAGCTCGCCGGACAGGACGTAGGTGCCGGCGGCGCCGATGGTGATGGTGCCGCCGTCGACGCTCACCCCGCCGGCCCCGTCGCCGTCGACGCTCGCCGAGTCGCCGGACAGGGTGATCGTGGTGGCGGAGGCGGCGTCGTACGTACCGGCGTCGTCGTCCGCGGTCACGGTCGCGGTGGCCGCGGAGGTGTCGGCGTTGGCCGCCAGGATCTCGGCGGCGCTGGCCCCCGTAGAGGCCTGTGCCACCTCGCTGGTGATGGTGGTCCAGGCCGTGCCGGAAGTGCTGGAGGAGGTGTCGGCCTCGATACCCGTCCCGGATGATGCGGCGCTGGAGGTGCTGCCGACGGAGCAGCCCGCGGCCAGCGCGACCGCGGCGAGCGGGAGCAAGAGCCGGGTGTGAATGCGCCGGGCGGGGACGGTACCGTAGCCCGTCATGCTGATGAGCGGGTTTTTGGCTGAGAAATTCATGTGTGATGTCCTCGTATTGCTGTGAAGTGACTGGCGGTGGTAGTTGAAAGTGTGTGCGGGTGCGGCTTCCCGGCTACGGCGCTAAAAAGGGCGCACGGAGCCGATTTCCTTGTGACTGCGGGGTGCCGAGGAATTGCCTCAGCTCCCGGGCGCGGCGGTCTTGCACCGCTGCGGGTGAATTCCGGGCTGAGCCGGATGCCCCGAGCCGGGGCGGTTGCTGACTTGCTGGCTCAGGCGGCGGATGCCAGGCTGCCGGGGCCCGCATGGCGTTGGTCGGCGAGCTCGCGGCCGAGTACTCGGTGCCACTTATTGGACGGCAGTTGCGGGTGCAGCAGCGCCATGCCGGTCGCGTACTTGGAGATCTGCGCTGGGCGGTGCCCCTGTGCCCACAGCAACCGGTCTGCCGGCGACGGCGTGGCCGGGTTCTTGGTCTCAACGATCGCCAGGTCCCCGACCGACGCCGTCGCCTCGCCCAGGCCGTCGGAGTCCTGGGGGCCGACGGCGGTCCAGAGCAGGCCGGTATCAACAGTGAGCCGGGCGCCGGCTGCGGGCAGGTTGAGGGTGGAGCGCTCGTAGGAGGTCCTCAGCACCGGCACCAGGTCCTCGGCGACGGCGGCGGCACGCGTCGGCGAGCAGGTGCCGGCGAGGGACAGGCACTCGGCCACGAAGCGGCGCCCGTCCGCGGTAATGCGGTCGGCGTCGTCGAGGTCGCAGGGCATGCGCTTCTTCACCGTGGCGCCGCGCGGCCCGCGGGTCTTGACCTCCAGGAAGCACAGACCGGAATCCAGGTAGGAGCGGGTGCGCACCTTGAAGCGGCGACGACGCTTGCGGGCCGCAAGCAGGTATGAGTCCAGTTCGGGGGTGTCGAAGTAGGTGGAGGCATAGGCGAAGTTGCGCAGGCCGTCAATCCGCAGCACGCGTGCCTGCCCGCTCAGGGAGTTGACGACATCTTGGGCCGCAGCCAGCGGGAGGAGGTACTTGCGGTCAATGCGGGTGAGCAGTCCGGCGGCGGCGTTGAGCTCATCCAGGGTGATTGCCGGCAGATGAGAGGTGCGCAGGTGCTGGGTCATGATGGTGTACTCCGATCGCTTGAGGCTGTAGCTGCGTGGGTCGCCGTTTGGCAGTCAGTGGATCGCCGGCGGAGCAGCCGGCGGGACCGCGGATGAGACTGTGGGCGGGAAGCGGTAGCTGGAGGCCTCGGCCGGGGCGGTGGCTGCGGCGTCGGCGCTGTGACGGGGCTGGGAGGGGGCCGGCGTCGGCCGGGGTGCGGGTGAGGCGGCCGCCGCGGCGGGTGCCGGGGCGCTCGTAGCAGGCCGGCCTGGTGCTCCGGCAGCCGCCCTGGTGTGGCCCGACTTGGGGATGCGGAAGCGCACGTCAACGAGGGTGGTGTCGTTGACCAGATCGAGGCGCTGAACCTCCACCGTGCGCACCTGCGCATCCAGGAGCTGCTCCAGGTGGGCGATGAGGGTGTCCTCATCGGTGATGGCCCGGTCCAGCATGATGATCTGGTGACGGCTGCGGCGCATGAGTGCCGGGTGGTCGGCGAGCCACAGTGAGGCGACTACGAGCCCCATCAGCAGCGCCGTCATCGCCAGTGGGGCGGCGGTGATCCCGCCCAGGAGCCCCAGGGCCAGCGCGGCGAAGAAGTAGGCGACCTCGTGCTGGGACAGCTCGGTGGAGCGCAGGCGGATAATTGACAGCACGCCGAACAGGCCCAGTCCCAGGCCCGCGCCTACGGATGCCGTAGACAGCAGCAGCGTGACCGCCAGGACGCCGACGTTCACGCCTACATAGGCCGCCAGCAGGTCCTTGCGGGCGTGCCGCCGCGTGTACAGGACCCCGACCAGCAGGATGAGGGCGACCAGGTCGATTGCGATGTAGGCAAGAGTGCTGAGGGACATAAGCTGCTTCCGTTCGTTAGGGAGGGGACGGCCGTTGCCGCCTCGGACCAGCTCTTAGTAAAGGTGGCGTTCCTATGCTAATCATGTGAAACACATGTTGTGAACGTATGTGACGGACTTAAACGCCGGATCCGGTCTTACATGCGCCCGCCCATCTAGATTCCCGGTTGCTTATTTTGGGCTACTCCATGCGTGCTTATGCGCGGTGTTCAAACCTGCCACGCATACTACGCGGGCTCGTTTCGAGCTTGCTGTGCGGGGCAGGGCCCTGGCGATCCCCGGAATGAGCACGCGCTCTTCGACTAGCAAGACGAACGTTAATGGCTTTCCGGTTTGGGGCGTGACGCGGGGCTGCACCTGCCCCGGCCTTACGGCGAGCGCGCACGCAGGAGAGCACCGGGCATTCGGGGCTCCTCCAGTTGGACCTGGTGGCCGACTGGTCGTGGCGGCGCGGCCATCGCACGGCTCCTACACTGGTACCCCGGCGGGGCTACGTCGGGCCCCGCTGCTCCGGCGTGCGGGGAGCTCTTCCAGCACGCCGGTTCCCGTCCCCTCACGCGACAGGAGCCCACGTGCCCTCGGACCAGACCTCCACCGATAAGCGCCGTTTTCGCGGCTGGACCCTCCACGGGGATGGGCGCTCGATCGCCCCCGGCGAGGTCGTCACTCCCGCGGAGCGCCTGAGCTGGCCCCGCACCGTCGGCATCGGCGTGCAGCACGTCGTCGCCATGTTCGGCGCGACCTTCCTGGTGCCACTGCTGACGGGTTTCGACCCGTCCACTACCCTGTTCTTCACGGGCTTGGGCACGCTGCTGTTCATCCTGGTCACGTCCGGCCGCCTGCCCAGCTACCTCGGCTCCTCCTTCGCCCTGATCGCGCCCATCGGGGCGGTCACCGGGTATGCGGCGGACGCGGGCGTGCCGCTGGACGAGGCTCGGGCCTCGCTCGCGCAGGGCGGGATCATCTCGGTCGGTGCGCTGCTGGCGCTTATCGGCGTAATCGTCCACGTGGCCGGCACCGGCTGGATCGACCGGCTCATGCCACCCATTGTCACCGGTGCGATCGTCTCCCTGATCGGCTTCAACCTTGCGCCGAGCGCCTGGAACAACGTCAAGACCGCCCCGGTGACCGCCCTGGTGACGATCGTGTCGATCCTGGTGATCACGGTATTGTTCAAGGGAATTATCGGGCGGTTGTCGATCCTCATCGGCGTGCTGATCGGTTACGCCACCGCCTGCGTGCGCGGCGAGGTGGACTTCTCCCAGGTCTCCCAGACCGGTTGGCTAGGCCTGCCGGAGTTCCGCGCCCCCACCTTTGACCTCAGCCTCCTGGGGCTCTTCATTCCGGTGGTGCTGGTGCTGGTTGCGGAGAACATCGGGCACGTGAAGTCGGTGTCCGCCATGACGGGGGAGAACCTCGATGACGTCACCGGCCGCGCGCTGTTCGCGGACGGGCTGTCCACCATGCTCGCGGGCGCGGGCGGCGGCTCGGGCACAACCACCTACGCGGAGAACATCGGCGTCATGGCGGCCACACGCGTGTACTCCACGGCCGCTTACGTGATCGCCGCCGCCACCGCCCTGGGGCTGTCTCTGTTGCCGAAGTTCGGTGTCATCATCGCCACCATCCCGGCCGGCGTCCTGGGCGGGGCGGCCACGGTCCTGTACGGGATGATCGGCATGCTCGGGGTGCGCATCTGGGTGCAGAACCGCGTGGACTTCTCCGACCCGGTCAACCTCAACACGGCGGCCGTTGCCATGGTTATCGCCATCGCCGACTACACCTTCAGCTGGGGCGACATGACCTTCGCCGGCATCGCCCTGGGCTCGCTGGCCGCAATCGTCGTCTACCACGCCATGCGCGCCATCTCCCGGGCCCGGGGCACGAACCTGGAGGAGGCCTCACCGGCGTCGGCGCCCGCGGGCACCGAGCTCGAGGGCCCGGCCTACGCCAAGCGGGCCCGTCGGCAGGGGTGACGCGGGGCGCCAGTCGGCAAACTGTCCAGAAACGGCATTAACAACTCGACAGCGCCCATCGCGGTTATTCAAAACGTTGGAATCGCGCCGTTTTGCAGCTCGCCGCGAGACGCCCGGACGACGTTTGTGCCGGATCCGGACACTTTTCACCACCTGCCGTCTGCTCGCGCCGCCGTCTACTCCGTGGGCGGTGGTGGGGCGGGCAGGGGGTGGCCGTCGTTGGTCAGCTCCAGCACCCGCGCGTGGATGGAGGTGCGCCCCTGGAGTGCGGCACGCAGGGCCCGGTGCAGCCCGGTCTCCAGGTAGAGCTCCCCGTTCCAGGCGATCACGTGGGCGAACAGGTCGCCGTAGAAAGTGGAATCGTCGTCAAGCAGGCCGCGCAGATCCAGCTGGGCGCGCGTAGTAACCAACTGGTCGAGCCGGATCTGCCGGGGGGCGATGGCCGCCCAGTCGCGCTGCGCCGTGACCCCGTGTGCGGGGTAGGGGGCGCAGTCGCCGACGGCCTTGAAGATCACGCCCCCATGCTAACGGGAACGTGTGACACACCGGGATAGGTAACGGTATTCGGACGGCCCGCCCCGCAAACGCCTGCCCGGAGGTGTGCCGCAGGCGGTTGCGCCAGCCGGTACGGGCAGTGCGGCGGCCCTCCGGACCTCCAGGCCTTTAGGGCCGGCGCGTACGGGCGTATCCCGGTGACGGCGGGCGCGGGAGGCGGATCAGTGGTTCTCCGTTGCCTGCCGCCGCAGCAGCGGACCGGTCAGATAGTGCTGAATGGTCGGCCCCACCACCTCCACCAGGTGATCCACGGAGGCGCTGGCGATCGGCTCAACCCGGTAGGTGTAACGGATCATGGCCAGTCCCACTAGCTGACTGCCGGCCAGCGTGGCGCGCTCGCGGGCGTCGGGTCCCAGTACCCCAGCCTGCTCCAGGGCCTGCATCACGGGCACCGCTATCTGCTCGGTGGCGTAGGTCTGCACCGCCTCGGGAGCGCCGTCGTCGGTGGCCACCCAGCGCAGCAGGGCGCGGAAGGTCGCCCCGCCGGAGGAGTCGTCCCAGGCGGTCATCGCCAGTCGCACCAGACGCGGCCCGGCGGTGCGGATGTCCCCGGAGACCACCCTGGCGATCTCCTCGCTGGCGCGGATGCGCAGATTCATGGAGGCGCCGAACAGGTCGCCCTTGGTGCCGAAGTAATAGGACACGAGCGCCGGATCCACGCCGGCGTCCCGAGCGACCCCGCGGATGGTGGTCTTGGCGAATCCCTTGGCCAGGAAGGAGGCGCGGGCGGCGGCGAGGATCGCCTCGCGCGTGGACTGCGTGCCCGTGCCGCTGGAACGCGGACCCCGACGACGCCCAGTGTCGGATGCGGCGGCAATACCGGCGGTGCCATCCGAAGCGGAGGTGGGGACGCCCGGGTGAAGGCGCCGCGAACGATTCTGGGAACTGGCCCCAGGGGTTGTGGCCACGTCGTTCATGCCTAGAGGCTAGTTGATCGGGCTGGCTCCCGGGTGGGTAGTGCCCAGCGATCGCGGAGGTATCCGTCTGCGGTCACTCAGCGCTCCCTGATTCTCCCTGAATTAGGTAATTGCGTCGGCGCAGTATTCAACGGCGTTCAGGGCCTGGGAGGTGCCTGGAGGGCCGTAATGCGGCGCTTCCAGGGAAAACCGGCTGGGACTAAAGACCTGGGTCGGAGTTATTTCAACGCCGTTGAAGTGGGGCGGCGTGCGTGATTACGGTTCTATGCGACTGCGGGCCACGACTCCGCCACGACAGGCGACATCGCCCATTGGGTCGAGAGGTGAATGCATGTTCCAGAACGATGACCGCGACTACGCCGACGCTCGCTCCCGCACCGCGACCGCGTCGGCAGGCTTGCGCCGCGCGCCCGGGCCGTCTGGGACCGGTTCCGTGCCCGCCCCGGACGCCGTGCCCGCCCCAGACGCCGCGCCCGCCCCAGCGGACATGCCTCAGCCTCCCAAGCCGGGCACCGCCCCGTCCCTGATGGCCATTCCGCTGGGCATGCCCGCCTTCCCCACCCGGCGCGCCACCGGCATGGTCACCGCAGCCGGGGCCCCGTCCGCGGCAACGACCCCCGGCGCCGATGCCTCCAACCACGCTGCCACCCTGCGCATGGGACTGGACGTCGGCTCCACCACCGTAAAGCTCGTGCTCATGCCCGAGCCGGTCGCGGGCGAGCCCTTCCCCGAGCCGGTCTTCGCCGAGTACCGCCGCCACAACGCCGACGTGCGCGGCGAGGTCTCCCGCCTGCTGGCCGAGGTCGACGCCGCCCTCCCGGGCGCGCGCGTGCGCGGCGCCGTCACCGGCAGCGCCGGGCTCAACCTGGCCAACCTGATGGGGCTGTCCTTCGTGCAGGAGGTCATTGCCGAGACCCGCACCGTGCAGGCCAAGAACCCCGAGGCCGACGTCATCATCGAACTCGGCGGCGAGGACGCCAAGATCACCTACCTGCACCCCACCCCCGAGCAGCGCATGAACGGCACCTGCGCGGGCGGCACCGGCGCCTTCATCGACCAGATGGCGCAACTGCTGCACACGGACGCCTCCGGCCTGAACGAGCTGGCCGCCAAGTACCAGACCCTCTACCCGATCGCCTCGCGCTGCGGCGTGTTCGCCAAGTCGGACCTGCAGCCGCTGATCAACCAGGGCGCCGCGAGCGAGGACCTGGCCGCCTCCGTGCTGCAGGCCGTGGTCACCCAGACCATTGCCGGCCTGGCCTGCGGCCGCCCCATCCGCGGCAACGTCATGTTCCTGGGCGGTCCGCTGCACTTCCTGCCCGAGCTGCGCCGGGCCTTCGAACGCACCCTGGCCGACCAGGTCGACTCCTTCACCTGCCCCGACGACGCCCAGCTCTACGTCGCCGTCGGCGCCGCCCTCCTGGCGGAGGGGGAGCCGACGTCGCTGACCGAGATCGCCGACCGCCTCGCCTCCCGCCGCGCCGCCGGCGCGGGCGCCAGTCGCATGCGCCCCCTGTTCGCCGACAACGCCGAGCTGGCCGCCTTCCGCGCCCGCCACGCCCGGGCCACGGTGGAGCGGGTCGGCTGGCCCGCCCCGCCCGCCACCGAGGTCGACGATGTCTGCGCCGGTGCCAACACGCCCGGCGGCACGGACTCCGCCGAGGAAGCCGCACACACCATTGCCCCCACCCGCTACGAGGACTGCTTCCTGGGTATCGACGCCGGCTCCACCACCATCAAGGCCGTCGTCATCGACTCCCAGGACCGCATCGTCTGGGAGCACTACGCGGGCAACGAGGGCGATCCCGTCACCGCCGCCGTCGAGATCCTGCGCCGCATCCACCTGGAGATGCCCGAGCACGTGCGCATCGTGCGCTCCTGCGTCACCGGCTACGGCGAGGGCATTGTCAAGGCCGCGCTGCGCATTGACGAGGGGCTCGTGGAGACCATGGCCCACTACCGGGCCGCCGCCCACCTGAACCCCGGCGTCACCAGTGTCATCGACATCGGCGGCCAGGACATGAAGTACCTGCGCATCCGCGGCGGCGCCATCGACTCCATCTCCGTCAACGAGGCCTGCTCCGCCGGCTGCGGCTCCTTCCTGCAGACCTTCGCCCAGTCCATGGGCCAGTCCATCCAGGAGTTCTCCGCCTCGGCACTCACTGCGGACAGTCCGGTGGACCTGGGCAGCCGCTGCACCGTGTTCATGAACTCCTCGGTCAAGCAGGCCCAGAAGGAGAACGCCACCCCCGGCGACATCAGCGCCGGGCTGTCCTACTCGGTGGTGCGCAACGCCCTGTACAAGGTCATCAAGCTGCGCGACGCCTCCCAACTGGGCGAGCGCATCAGCGTGCAGGGCGGCACCTTCCTCAACGACGCCGTGCTGCGCGCCTTCGAGCTGCTCACCGGCCGCGAGGTGGTCCGCCCGGACATCGCCGGCCTCATGGGCTGCTTCGGCGCAGCCCTGACGGCGCACGAGACCTACGACGGCGTCCCCGGCACGCTCATGAGTCTGGCCGAGCTGTCCCGCTTCGGCTTCACCTCCGAGACCACGGTGTGCAAGCTGTGCCAGAACCACTGCAAGCTGACCATCACCACCTTCAACGACGGTCAGCGGCACGTGTCCGGCAACCGCTGCGAGCGCGGCGCCACCCAGGAGCGCCGCAAGACCAAGTCCGACATGCCCAACCTGTACGACTACAAGTACCGGCGCACCTTCGCCTACCGGCGCCTGCGCCAGGGGCAGGACACCCGCGGCGAGATCGGCGTGCCCCGGGTGCTGGGCATGTACGAGAACTACCCGCTGTGGTTCACGATCCTCACCCAGCTGGGCTTCCGCGTAATGCTGTCGGGCCGCTCCAACCACGAGCTGTTCGAGAAGGGCATGGACTCCATCCCCTCCGAGAACGTGTGCTACCCGGCCAAGCTCGCCCACGGCCACGTCCAGTCACTGATCGACAAGGGCGTGGGGACCATCTGGTTCCCCTGCGTCTTCTACGAGCGCGGGCTCGTCGACGGCGCCGACGACCACTACAACTGCCCGATCGTGGCCACCTACCCTGAGGTCATCCGCAACAACGTCGAGGCCATTCGCGAGGGTTCGAATGCCGACGGCGCTGCCGCTGCCGAGGGGGAGCGGGCCGACGGCGTGCGCATGCTCGCGCCCTTCCTGAACCTGGCTGATCCGGCCAAGCTCGCCGAGCGCCTGGTGGAGGTATTCGCCGACTGGGACGTGACCCTCCCCGAGGCCCGCAAGGCCGTCGCCGCGGGCTTTGCCGAGGACGCCGCCTTCAAGGCCGACGTGCGCGCCGAGGGCCGCCGCACCCTGGAGTGGATGCGCGAGAACGGTCGCAAGGGCATCGTGCTGGCTGGCCGCCCCTACCACATCGACCCCGAGATCAACCACGGCGTCCCCGACGTCATCAACACCCTGGGCATGGCGGTGCTGTCCGAGGACTCGATCCTGCCCGAGCCTGAGCCTGCCCCCGACGGCTCCTCGCGCGGCGCTGCCGACGGCGTCGAGCACGCGGTCGCGGGCGGTGCGCTGTCCCGCGCCGTCGCCTCCATCCGCCGTGGCCTGGGGCGTGACAAGGAGGACCCGCAGGCGCCTGCCGACTGGTCCGACGTGACCGCGGAGGGGCTGCCGGCGCCCACGGCGTCGGTCGCCGTCGCCAACGTCTCCCCGAAGCTGCGCGTGCGCGACCAGTGGGCCTACCACTCGCGCCTGTACCGGGCCGCCGAACTGGTCACCCAGGCCGACGACCTGGAACTGGTGCAGCTGAACTCCTTCGGCTGCGGCGTCGACGCCGTCACCACCGACCAGGTGCAGGAGATCCTGGAGTCCGCGGGCGGGGTGTACACCACCCTCAAGATCGACGAGGTCTCCAACCTCGGTGCCGCCACCATCCGCCTGCGCTCGCTCGCCGCCGCCAGCCAGGCGCGCCGTCGGCGGCGGGAGGCCGGCGCGGAGGTCGGGGAGGAGGCGGCGGACGCCGTCGTCGACGAGCAGGCGCTGGACCTGGACGACCAGCCGGTCGAGGTCGACACCACCGCGCCCGCCATCGCCGTCGGCAAGGAGGACGGCGCCGCCCTGCGCGAGAACCCGGCGCCCGCCGACGACGGCGACCACACGCTCGCCGGGCGCGTGGCCCGCAGCGAGCGGAGCCTGCCGGCCGCCACCACCCCGATGTTCACCGAGGAGATGCGCCAGACGCACACCATCCTCATGCCGCAGATGAGCCCGATCCACTTCCGGCCGCTGGTGCCGCTCATGCGGCGCCTGGGCTACAAGGTCGAGCTGCTGGAGTCCGCCAGCAAGGCCGACCTCGAGGTGGGGCTGCGCTACGTCAACAACGACGCCTGCTTCCCCGCGATCATGGTGATCGGCCAGCTCATCGGCGCCTTCGAGGACGGCTCCCACGATCCCGACAAGTGCGTGGTCGCCATCTCCCAGACCGGCGGCATGTGCCGCGCCACCAACTACGCCGCCATGCTCCGCAAGGGCCTGCGCGAGGCCGGCTACCCGCAGATTCCGGTGCTGGCCGTCTCCCTGCAGGGCATCGAGGAGAACCCCGGCTTCAAGCTCACCCCCACCATGGCCTTCAAGGCGCTGCAGGGGGTCGTCATCGGCGACACCCTGAGTACCTGCCTGCTGCGGGTGCGGCCCTACGAGGCGGTGCCCGGCTCCGCGCAGGCGCTGTACGAGCGCTGGAACGCCATCACCTGCGAGTTCTTCGAGCACAAGGGCCGCTCGGCCACCTGGGGCGGGCGCATCGGCTACCGCCGCCTGCTGCGGGAGATGGTGCGCGAGTTCGACGCACTGGAACTGGCGGACGTGCCCCGCAAACCGCGCGTCGGCGTGGTGGGGGAGATCCTGGTCAAGTTCCAGCCGGACGCCAACAACCACGTGGTCGACGTCATCGAGGCCGAGGGCTGCGAGGCCGTGGTCCCCGGGCTGCTGGGCTTCTTCCTCAACGGCATGACCACCGCCCAGTGGAAGGCCGACACCTACGGCATCGGGACCAACACCGTCTACCAGAAGAAGGCTGCCGTCTGGTTCATCGAGCAGGTGCAGGCCCCGGCCCGCGCCGCCCTGGCCGCCGCCGGCGGCAAGTTCGACGTCGAGTCCCCGATCGCGGAAATGGCCGAGAAGGCCAGCGAGATCCTCAGCCTCGGCAACCAGGCCGGCGAGGGTTGGCTGTTGACCGCGGAGATGGTCGAGCTGATCGAGCACGGCACGCCCAATATCGTGTGCTGCCAGCCCTTCGCCTGCCTGCCCAACCACGTGGTCGGCAAGGGCATGTTCCGGGAGATTCGCCGCCGCTACCCGCAGGCTAACATCGTTGGCATCGACTATGACCCGGGTGCCAGCGAGGTCAACCAGCTCAACCGCATCAAGCTGATGATCTCCACCGCCTTCATGATGCGTCAGGATGCGGCGATGCGCGCCGAGGAAGCGCGGGCTGTGGGCGCTTGGAGCGAGCGGTCACAGGAAGCGGATGAGTCGGCTGCGGCGTCGGGCGGGGGAAGCGTCCTTGGCGTTGGTTCCGGTCGGGCGCAGTGCCCGCAGCCGGGCGCCGCGGCTGACCACCGGGAGCGGCCACTGACGGGCATTGACAACACCTCGGGAGATGGCCGCACCACCCGGGACCTGATCGCGGACCTCGGGCCCGCGCCGGACGGTACGCCCACTTCACCGGATGTGGCCGCGCCGGAGCGCGTCGGTGCCCGCGCGGGTCGGCCGTAGCCGGCACGCCGCCCGGGGCCTCCTGGCCGGCTCGGCGCGGACCACTGGTGTGGCTCAGCTGCCGATCAGTTGCCGGCGCCGCGGGCGGAGCCGGTTAACTCGCTGCCGTCAACGGAGGTGAGAATGCAGGACACGGTGCGGTCGCCCTGCTCCCAGGTGGTCTGCGTGGGGCGCAGCGAGGTGATCGCGTAACGGCCTTGGGAGTAGGCGTCGTCGTAGCTGGTGCCGACGTAGGTCTGGAAGGCGTCGTAGCAGATGTCTGAGATGTATTGCTCCATCAGCTCGTCACTGGGAAAGGCGTCGGCGGAGATGGCGCCCTCGGCAAAAACCTCGTACAGGTGGGGGGCGGCACAGTCAACCAGGCTGGCGCTGGCGACGGTCCCCCCGGTGCCGCCGCCTGGCGCCGCGCCAGTGTCAGTGGAGTCGGTCGCCTGGGGAGTGGTGGGGCCGGGCGCGCCGGATGCTCCTTCGGTCGCCGCTGAGGTGGCGGGAGTTGAGTTGTCTCCGTAGATCAGGCAGTCGCCAACCTTGATATCCATGGCGGAGACGGTGCGGGCGGTAGGGGTGGTGAGCGCCTCCTCGGGGAGCGCCGCCGTTGTGCTGGAAACTGCGGTTGCGGATGGCGCCGTTGTGGGTGTGGCGGCGCCGGAGGGAGCGCTGCCTTGGCAGGCAGATACTCCCAGGGTGAGCAGTATTGCGGCAGGGACGGCGAGTGTAGCGAAGGAGTAACGCATGGCTCTAGGCTGACACATACGCGCGCGGCGAGGACAGTACGACTGGCGTGACTCATCTCCCGGGGGCCGGTCGCAGGCGGCGGGAGTCCCGGCACTGCAGCGGTCAGGACCGGACTAGGGCCGGAAAGGATGGGGAAAGCCCGGGACGCGCGCTCGGCGGCGGAGTC
>NZ_PIZC01000060.1:1226-30758 GCF_019325145.1 Actinomyces sp. 594 | reverse complement strand
AGCCGGTGGCCTGCGGGCCGGCAAGCATGCACGGCCCGCAGGCCACCGCAGCGAGGTGCGCGGTGCCCTCGGGGTTCCCGGTCCCGAGGGGCGGTCCTCCTTCGCCGGAGCGACGCGGTGCGGGCTCCCATATACCCGCCCCGTCTCGGACTCGGGCCAGTCACCGGGCTCCCCATTCCCTCGTGACCCGTTCCGTCCGGCGGCAGTAACCATGTAACCCGCCGCACCTGGGAGGAGGCCCGCCGCAGCGCTGTGAAATGGCTAGGAACCTGTGCTGACTGCGCGATGCGGGCGCGCAGGTGTCACGGATTGCACCACTTTCCGCTGTGGTGAGTTGGCTTGGGGTCGTCGAGGCAAGTGTTCATGCGGGCTATGGCCTTGGGGCATGGGGCTTCGGCGGTGAAAGTGGTGCAATCCGTGACAGGGCACGGTGTGTTGCTCGCAGGCCGATTTGGGAGCTGGGCGTGCTCGGTGGTGAGGCGCGCAGCGCCGGGCGGGTGGGGCAGGCTCCGCCGGTGAAGACCGCCTTACCGCCTGACCGCCACGGCCCGGGGCCGCTCGCGTACCGACCTGCTGTTCACCACCCCGTCCGGCAACCCGGTACGCCACAACGTGTTCTTCCAGCACGTCTGGGCGCCCGTGACCCGCCTCGCCTCCGGCCGCCCCGCCCAGGACCCCGTCAGCCGCCGCCGGCCCACCAGCCTCCTTGACGGCGTCAAGCCACTGCCCAAGGGGCAGGCCCTCGACGTGCGCCCACGCATCCACGGCCTACGCCACACAGCCGCCTCGTGGATGATCGCCGCCGCGCCGTCGCCGACGCTATGCCAACCATGCTCGCCCTCGCCCAGTAGGTCATCCTGCCTACGTCGGCGCTGAACTTCTGTTCTGGCTCCGATGTGAGCTGGTAAGCTTGAGTTTGCGAGGAGTACGCCACAAAACTCGCCAGGTCTTGCTGGTCCTCCATACGATGACGTTGAATGTCTCGCCGCTCAGCATCGCGTTGAGAGATGAGGTGAATCACCATGACAAAGTCGATCGTTCGTCCTACCAGGTCCTACCCCCCCGCGTCTCCTGTACTCCTCGCCGTATGCAAGTACATTCGCTCGCAGGACTCCGGTGCTGATCGGATGAAGCTCCAGAAGCTGCTGTACCTCATCCAGGGCTCCTACCTGGCCCAGACGGGGAACCCCCTCTTCCCCGAGACTCCCCAGGCCTGGCAGTACGGCCCCGTCTACCCGGCTGTGTACTTTGTCGACAGGTACGAGACCAGCGATATTGACTGCGCTGACACGAGCGTCTTGACCGAGGCTCAGAAGCATCTGATCGGAGCCATCGTCACCAACAACCACGAGAATCGCCCCGTAGACCTCATGAAGCTAACTCACGAGTCCGATCCTTGGGTTGAGGCACGTGGTGACCTCGCACCAGAGGAGTCCAGCCGGACGGAGATCACGCATGAGTCCATGCTGCGGTTCTTCTCCAAGCCCGGGAACGCAACTACCACCGCTACGGTCACTGACGAGGCGCGGTGGGACGATCTCCCAGCTGGCTTCATGGAAGCAGAGGAGAAACGCTGGGCCGGACTACTTGAACGTCTGGCCTCGTGAGCGAGGACATCGAGAGTGAAGATCCCGCGGACGCTATCTATCGGTTCGCTCTCTGTTACCACGAGCGCGAATTCGGTTCGAGATACGCGATCATCGGTGATGACAAGCTCCGCAGCGCTTGCGGGCGCCCGTTCCATACGTTCGGCGGGGAGGTACTGTTCCCAACGCTAGCCGGGCGCGCCGCCGCGCTTCTGGACGCGATCAATCAGGCCCATGCCTTCACCGACGGTAATAAGCGCACGGCCTGGATGTGCCTGGTGTACTTCCTGGCACGCTCCGGGTACAGCATCCGCGCCGACGACGCCGAAGCGGAGGCTCTGGTTCTAGCTGTGGTCAAGGGCGATGTGGAGCTTGACTTTGTGTCGTCGTGGATCGCGGCCCGTCTGAGTGTTCGACGTTCGCAGTAATGAGTCCACCAGACCCAACGAACACTGAGGGGGCCACGTCAGATCTGGCGTGGCCCCTCAGCCGTGTTTCGCGGCTGCCGGGTTAGTCGTCCCAGTCGAAGTCCGGGCGGGGCGTGGTGGCGGGCATCTTGTCAATGTTCGCGTCGGTGACCGCTTCGCCCAGGTCGTCGAGCCAGTCCTCGTCAATGGTTTCCGCATCGGCGGTGTTGAGCACGACGTCAGCCTTGAGCTTGGTGCCCTTGACCACGGCCCTTACGATCGGCACGTAGCCGCGCTGCTCAATGTGCCTTACCAGGGGCAGGAGCTTGTCCGATTGTCCCTTGGTCAGTACTCCGACGCGCTGCCCGTCGATCTCGACCTGCACGCATTCGTATGACGACCGAGGCCGGATCTCGTTAATGGACCGCAGGGACGCCGCAACATGGTTGTCTACGTTGACGCCGCGGAGCACATACCCGGCCAGGACGTCCATGTGCTCATCCTCCTTGGTCACTTGGATGCGTCTGCCCGTCGGGATTACGGCATACGGCACGTTGGGGAAGTCATTGGAGGGATACATGCCTGATGGCTCGGGCACTACGAGCGTCACGCGGGCGTTGACGTCGCCGCCGGCGGAGGGGCGGCTCGCCCAGATCCTCGCCCGAACCCGCACGAGTACCCCGTTGTCATGCATGCTCTCCAACGTCGGAAAGTATCTGTCGGCGTCCTCTTGGGCGAGGTATCCGACGTGCTCCCCACCGAAGTACACGGCCACCGCGCCATCCCCACCGTAGGGATTATTCGGATCTGGGACGAGAATCCCCTCCCCGTAGACTTCGGCGCCGCCGTACTGGTCGAACCCCGGCTTGCGACCCAGTAGGCGCACGAATGCCCGCTGTCGGTACTGCTCCCCCACAACCTCCAACGATTGGCCTGGAGCCCATGGGTCCACGAGCGTCCCCAGCGGCTTCGGCGGCACCCAATCGCCTCTTGCAGTGCTGTAGCCCTCCCGGTCCTTGCGCTCCTGCTCGGCCCGCTCGCGCTCGCGGGCGGCTGCCGCGGCAGCAGCTCGTTTCTCTTCGCGTTCTTTTCTGCGCGCAGCCCTGGCAGCTTTCCGCTCAGCGCGCTTTGCCTCCTGCTCTTCCTCGGCTGCCTGCCGCTCGGCTTCCATCCGACATCGCTTCGCGGCTTTATCCTCGGCTGCCTTGGCCTTCTGAGATTCGTCGTGGGGGTGTGGCTGCAGCAGAATCGGTCGCGGTGGTGTCGGTTGCGGCGGTTGGGGTTGGGGCTGTTGTGGGAGATGCTGTGGCAACAGGGGCTGGGGCTGAAGCAGGGCCGGTTGCGGTGGCGTCGGCCGGGCTGCGGCGAGTTGAGTGGCTTGTCGGACTGCGCGCTCGGCGGCCGTTCTGTCCGCTCGTCGGGCTCCGAGGAACAGGAGCACCGCGACCACGATTGGTGGGATCACGAGGATCAGGGAGCCGATTACGGCGTCTCCGGCGCTATAGTCGGCGGTGGCCATGGCGCCGATGATCCCGATGACCCAGAGGCCTGCGAGGAGCGCGGACAGGACGCCGAGGACGCGCAGTGCGATCCCTCAGCCGGAGGGCTTCATGTTTGCCTCTTCCTTGAGGGTTAGGTAGTGATGGCGTCTCTTATCTTGCGCTGCGTTTAGCTCGTCTGCGCGGTTTTGAGGCAGCCTCAGGCAACGATCTTGTGACGACGCAGCGTCTCCCTATAGGCAAGGTTGATCCAGCTTGGGACGTCGAGTTCGACGGCGAGTGCCCCCAGGTGTGGCTCCACCAGGGCCTCGGCTGCCCGGTAGGCGCCTGGGGTGATGAGCCTGCACGCTACTTGCCGGTCTATGCGGGCCTCCACGGAGCGGGTCTGGTGGTCGTCGTCCCCGCGGGCGGCGTGCCGCCACATGCAGATGGCCGCCCCACACACGGTTGGGTGTGGGGCGGCCCTTTTTCATGCGCCTGTGTGGTGGTTCTCGTCACGTCGGTGGTGGGCAGATGTTGACAGGAGGAAAAGAGAATCCCCGGAATCGTTGTGATTCCGGGGAAAAGTGGTGGCGGAGGATGGGGGATTCGAACCCCCGAGGGCTTGCACCCAACACGCTTTCCAAGCGTGCGCCATAGGCCACTAGGCGAATCCTCCAGGTGCCGCACGCGGCTGCTCACCGCGCGTAGCGAGAAGCGAATATATCGGACCGAGTGCCCTTAGCGCCAACCCGGAGTGGTGGCATCGGTCACGAGTGGTACCTGCGGAGTGGGTGGTACCGGCCCGGGCGGTGACTTGACCGCCTCCGGGCATCATCAGGTAGTCTCAGGCCCGGCCCCTCGTGCGGCGTCATCCAGTGAATCCCCCAGGACCGGAAGGTAGCAAGGGTAAGCGGGCTCTGGCGGGTGCACGAGGGGTCCTTTACGTCCGCTCATGTGCGTCTCTCCTGTGCGCCTGCTCTTGTGCCTCAGTGCGCGCGGTCCCTCGCCGTCATCCGCCTGTGCCGACGCGTTGGCGTGTGCCCCGCCGGGTGACGCGCGGGTCGTACTGCCCATGGAAGTCCGCTGTGGGATGGCCTACAGTTACGGCATGGCTATTAAACAGAACTCGAAACGCAATATTGGACGTATGGCCTCCCTGCTCTTGGCCGGGAGCCTTGCGGTGACCTTGGCCGCCTGCGGATCCTCCGACTCCTCCGCCCGGTCATCGGACGCAGCGGCCGATGCGGTGGTCACCGAGACGGTCGAAGCCGCCGAGGAGACGGAGCCGCTGGCCGCTGAAACCGAGGACGTCGGCGAGGAGGCGGATACTGACGCCCCGGATTCTGCGCAGGCCGATGCCGGCGCCGATGCCGACTCCGCGGGCGCGGCGACCCCGGCGCCCGAGGGCGCGATGATCTCCGCCATGTACAACCGGGACTTGCCCGAGGAGGTGGGCGACTTCACCCACACCGGGAGCCTCGGAGACGCGGAGGAGTACAAGCTCGATGAAGATGCCGGCGCCTTCAACGCCATCGGCGTCGAGTTCATAGTGGGCATGGATTATGCGGGCGCGATCGAGAACCTGAACGACACGGTGCCCGGCGGCACCGGCCTGTGCGGCACCTCCAGTGGGAGCGACCATCCCCTCTGCTACCTGCAGACCGCCGACGGCGCGTTAGTTGTCACGGCATACTCCACCTTCATCACCGTCGACGAGGCCGCCGCCTTCTGCAACGAGCTCACCGCGCAGCTCGGCACCGAGTAACGCCCCCAGGGGCTTCACCGCCGGGCGGGAGCGAGATGCCTTCCCCAGTGGTTAAGCGATTGGCAATGCGCCAGGCGTCGCATCGTGTCGGTGCACCCGTTTAGAGTCGGACCGTGACCACCGCCCTCTACCGCCGCTACCGGCCCGACACCTTCCAGGACGTCATCGGGCAGGAGCACGTGACTGCTCCGCTCATGGCGGCCCTGGGCGCCGACCGCGTCACCCACGCCTACCTCTTCTCTGGCCCGCGCGGCTGCGGCAAAACCACCTCCGCCCGCATCCTGGCGCGCTGCCTGAACTGCGAGCAGTTCCCCACGGACACCCCCTGCGGGCAGTGTCCCTCCTGCCGGGACCTGGCCACCGGCGGGCCGGGGTCGCTCGACGTCGTCGAGATCGACGCCGCCAGCCACAACGGCGTCGACGACGCGCGCGACCTGCGTGAGCGCGCCTCCTTCGCCCCGGCGCGGGACCGCTACAAGATCTTCATCCTCGACGAGGCCCACATGGTCACCCCGCAGGGCTTCAACGCCCTGCTCAAGCTGGTCGAGGAGCCGCCCGAGCACGTGAAGTTCATCTTCGCCACCACCGAGCCGGACAAGGTGATCGGCACAATCCGCTCCCGCACCCACCACTACCCCTTCCGGCTCGTGCCGCCGGACATCCTGGAGGACTACCTGGGGCGCCTGTGCCAGGCGGAGGGGATCGGTGTCGGGCCGGGCGTGTTCCCGCTGGTGGTGCGCGCCGGCGGCGGCAGCGTGCGCGACACCCTGTCGGTCATGGACCAGCTGATCGGCGGCGCCGTCGACGGCGAGGTCGACTACCAGCGCGCCGTCGCGCTGCTCGGCTACACGGACACCACCCTGCTGGACTCCTGCGTGGACGCGGTAGCAGCGGCCGACGGCGCGGGCGTGTTCCGGGTGGTGGATCGGGTGGTCACCTCCGGGCACGATCCGCGGCGCTTCGTCGAGGATCTGCTGCAGCGACTGCGGGACCTGCTGGTGATCGCCCTGGCGGGCAGTGAGGCCGGGCCCGCCCTCGGCTCTCTGCCCGCCGACGAGCTTTCCCGCATGGAGGGCCAGGCCCGCACCATTGGCGCGGCAGGGCTGTCCCGGGCTGCGGACGCCACTGCCAAGGCCCTGGACCAGATGGTGGGTGCCACCTCCCCCCGGCTGCAGCTGGAACTGCTCATGGCCCGCCTGCTGCTGCCCGCGGAGTCTGCGGCGCCAGCCCCGCAGTCCGCGGCCCCGGCAGCCCCCGCACCAGCGCGCGACCATGACGCTGCGGCCTCTGACCAGTTACGGGCGGGTGCCGGCGTGGCAGGCGGAGCCGCTGCGCCCCAGGCGGTCGGCGGCGCACCGACGGGCGCGCCTGAGCCGGACCGCCCCGCCCGCCCCGGACACGACGCCGCCCCGGGGAGCATGGCGACGCGACCCCCTGCTCAGGATTCCCCGCCTAGCGCCCCGGAACAGGGGGGATCAGCCCCCGCAGGGGGCGCCGCCGACGCCGAGATGATCCGCTCCCGCTGGGAGGAGGTGCTCGACGCCGCCAAGCGCTCGCGCCGGGCCACTTGGGCACTGGTGGGGCCCAACTCTCAGCCCGGTGGTATTAGCGGCGGCGTCTTCCAGGTCATCTTCACGGGGCAGGGCCTGGTCAACGCCTTCGAGAACGGAGGCCACGGACCGGTGCTCGCACAGGCGATCCGCCAGGCACTGGGCCTGGAGCTGGAGGTACACGCCGTGCTGGCCGGTCCCCAGGGCGGTCCCGGTGGTGCGGACGGCCCCCGGGGAGGTGGTGGCCCGGCTGGGCTCCGCCGCGGGTACGGCGGTCGACCGGGGCAGGGCGGGAACGCCGGTGGCTCGGGGGCGTCCGCCCATGCCCCTGCCGGTGGGTCCGGCGCCAACCCGGCACGGGCCGCCACTGACGGCGATAGACATTCCGCGGATGGCTCCCCGCGTGGTGTGGGCGCTGCGGGCGGGCCCGCGGCGGCAGCAGGCCCGGCTGCACCCGTCGGCGACGACGGTTGGGGAGAGGTCGCTGTTCCCGGTAGTAGGGGCGGTGCGCGCGGTCAGGCGATCACCGCCGCCGAGAGCGCCCCGAGCCCGGAACCGACCGGTTCGGGCCAGATTCCGGCCGACGAGCCAGGCAGTGAGTTGGCGGGCGGGCCAGGCAGTGACTTTGCCGGCGAGCCGGCCGGCGGGCCTGGCAGTGAGCTGGCCGGCGAGCCAGACTCGCTGGCTTCCGCGCCGCAGGCCGCGCCTTTATCGGACGAGCCTTTGGTACCCACTGCAGGACCTCTGGAACCGCATGCGCCGTCGGCGGGACCTGCGAATGGCGGCGCCACCCCTCCCAGTGACGCATCCCCCGCGGACGCCGCGCTGGATGCCCGGGCAGTGGTGGCGCCCGCACCGATCAGCGTCCCAACAGGCCCCTCCGCCCGGGCACAGGAGTGGGCGCCTGAACCCGATGCGTCCGGTATCGCGGCAGAAGCGGAGACCAGCCCTGAGGCGGCTAACGCGGCGTCCGGCCCCGCGCCGACGGCAGGCCGGGATGACGATCCCGATGCGGCCCCACTAGCCACCGTCCACCGCTTGCGCCCCCTGCCGGAGATTCCCGAGCCGTCACCGGATTCACCTCCGAAGACGGAATCGCCCGGCGCCGCCGAGCGGCCTCTGGACTCGGCGCCGGCGCATCAGGACGATTCGGGTTTCGGTGACCAGCCGCCGTCGGCGATCCCGGCGGACTCCCGGCCGCACCGGCTGGCACCGGTTGCCTGGGACGGGCCGGAGCAGACCTTCTCCGACGGCGTACCGGTGCCGGAGGAGCCCGGCGATCCTGAGGGACCTGCGGACGGCGGCCCGCGCGTCGGATCTGCGCGGCTGGCTGCGGCGCAGGCGGCCGCTCGGGCCGCAGCCCGGGGCGGTGCCCGGGAGCACCGCAATGACAGCGCTCCGCAAGCGCCTGCGCGTCCTGTTCTTGAAGACGACCTTCCCAGTGAGGATGATGAGGACGCCGAGGAGGCCGGCGTCGTCGGGCTGGAAGTCGTCAAACGTCTCCTGGGCGCAACCGTCCTGGAGGAGATCACGGTTACCCAGGAAGGACACTGACTTTGCCCGCTGCGTATGAGGGTGCGCTTCAGGACCTTGTTGACCAGTTCGGCGAGCTGCCCGGTATCGGCCCCAAGTCCGCCCAGCGGCTCGCCTTCCACATCCTGTCGGCGGACACTGACACCGTTGAGCGCCTGGTGGAGGCGCTGCGCGCTGTGAAGTCCCGGGTGCGGTTCTGCGTCACCTGCGGAAACGTTGCCGAGTCCGAGCAGTGCACCGTATGCCGCGATCCGCGCCGTGATCGCAGCGTCATCTGCGTGGTGGAGGAGCCCAAGGACGTCGTCGCCATTGAGCGGACTCGCGAGTACCGGGGCCTGTACCACGTGCTCGGCGGCGCCATCGACCCGATCAACGGGGTTGGCCCGGACGACCTGCGTATTCGTGAGCTGTTCACCCGGGTGGGGGACGGAGCCGTGGAGGAGGTCATCATCGCCACCGACCCTGACGTGGTCGGTGAGGCGACCGCCGCCTACCTGACGCGCATGCTGCGCACCATGGCCGTGCCCGTATCGCGGCTCGCCTCCGGCCTGCCGGTGGGCAGCGACCTGGAGTACGCCGATGAGGTCACCCTCGGGCGCGCCTTCGAGGGGCGGCGGCGTGTTGACGCGGATGGGTGAGTTGCGGGGGGCGTGGGTGAGTTGCGGGGCGCGGGATGCAGGATTGAATCCTCTGCGCGGTAGCCAGCGAAAGGTGCCGCCGCGTTATTCGTTCGCGGCGCCGTATGATTCCCGCGTTTTCCAGCTTGGTGCGGGTACCGGGGGTCCTTTCTAACGGATTGAGGCAATGCGGACCTGGCGGCGCAGTCCGGGCGCGCTGGGCCAAGGCGCCCGTGATCGTGAATCGCAGGGTACGCTGGGGTCACTGTCAACCGCTCAAGGTCGAGGAAGTTGAGCCCGCGGGAGGAGCACCATGCCTGCCATTGGACGACGTAACGGTATCAGAATGGCCATTGTCGCGAGCGCCGCCGCCATTTCGGTGCCGGTTCTGACGGCGTGCTCACGTTCAGCTCCGTCATCCTCCACCATGGGGACGGCGCCTACGGGAGCCCAGTCCTCAGGCGGAGTGAAGCTGTCAGCCGGGCCCATGGACTCAACGGCGGCGCCTGCGCCTTCCATTGCTGAGGGCGCCGAGCCGACGCTGTTGACGCCCCGTGATGATCTGGTATCACCGTCCCGGCTCCGGTGGGAATCGTGGAAGTTGATCGACTCAACTACTGTCGAGGTCAGCTTTACCGGTGGCTCGCCCACATGTGAGGGTGTGTCGGTGGAATTGCTGGAGACCCCGCAGGACGTCACCATCAACCTCAGCTACGGGGTTCTGCCGGAGATGGCCGACGGCGATTGCCCGGCGATTGCGGTGCAGTCGGCGGTGCGAGTCACGCTCTCCGAGGAGCTCGGCGAACGAGAGGTGCGGCAGGACGACTTCTCGGAGTGAGCTGCCGCTTCCTCCGACGGCAGCGCGGAATGACCGTGTATACGGCTTGCGCCATCGCCGCGCAAAACACGACCTTGGTGACACTGCACGACCTTGGGGTATAAATCACGACCACCCCGGGGTCGTGGAACGTACCCCAAGGTCGTGTTTTGCGGGCGGGGTCGACGCGAGCGGCCGCCCGTGCCCGTGCCACCAGGAGCATGCAGGTGCCGTAAGCGGTGGAGCAGATCGCTCCGCCTGACGGGTCACGCCAGGCGGATGCCGCGGGGGAGCGGCCCCGCCGGGGTGCGCAGCCGCTTGGCTGCGGCCGCGACACCAATGGCGCCCAGTGCCAACAGCAGTAGGGCGCTGGCCGGCCAGAACGGCACGTGGCCCACCGAGTAGTGGTCGCGGAAATAGTCGTAGTTCGAGGCCCCGGCGGTGGAGTCGGTGTCGTCGGCCGGCTCGGCGCAGGGATTGTCGATGACTCGTGAGGGCTGCGGGTCTCGCATCCAGTCCACCTCCTGGCCGAGTCCCTCCAGTATGTTCTCGGAGCTGTACTCACGTGAGGGCTGCTCCAGCGGGGCGCGCGCGGAAACATCCCCCAGGGCCACGAACGGGTTGGGCACGAGCAGCCACCAGACCCACTCGGTGTGGGTGACCGTGTTGTGGTAGGTGTGGGGCTCTGCCTCACACACGAGCTGGTCGTTGGTGGAGGCGTCGTAGTCGATGGAGTACTCGATCATCTCCTGCTGCTGCCGCGCGCCGGAAAGCCCGATGACCATGGTCAGCGGCGTCCCGATCACCAGGGCCGCCACCACCAGGTAGGTCAGCACCGCGGAGGCGGAGGGGCGGGCCGTGGCCGCGGAGAACCCCAGGCCGATCCCGCACACCGAGCCCAGCGTCACCACCAGTAGCAACAGGTGCCCCAGCAGCGCCATCAAGGTCGCCCCACCCATCAGCGTCAGCACCAGTAGGAAGGGCAGTGCTACCGCCAGGAAGGCCATGGCCGCCAACCACGCCGCCAGGAGCTTGCCGACGGCGATCTCCCAGGAACGCAGCGCCGTCGCCTGCAACAGCGCCAGGGTCGCATCGGTGCGGTCCCCGTTGACGGAGGTGGCCGACAGCGTCGGCGCCACGATCAGCCCGATCCCGAGCACGAAGCACAGCACCACGTCATACAGCAGCGGTGCGAACTCCTCGTAATCGGCACCCACGGAGGCGGCCAGCCACAGCATGCCTACGAACAGCACCGTCAGCACCGCCGCCCACACCAGCAGCATCATCGACCAGCGCGTGGCCCGCACCCGTTGCTTCAGCTCCAGCACCGCCACGGTGTGTACTCCCCGCTGACTCATGCGCGCTCCTCCTCCAGTGCGAGATATGCCTGTTCCAGCTCGCCCGCCGCCGGTGCGAAGGACACGACCTCCACGCCGGCCGCGACGGCGTCGCGCAGGAGCCGCGCGGCCGCGACGTCGTCGGGCACCCGCAGCCGCAGCGAGCCGTCGGACTCGGTGCCGGCACCCGGCGGTGCCTGTTCGCGCGCCCACGCCGCGAGCCGGTCGCCGTCCAGCGCCCGCATCCGCCAGGTGGCGCGCAGCGGCGCGGGGCGTACCGGGGTCACCGCGCTGGCGGGCTCTCCGGCGTCGGCCTGCGCGGGTGCCTCCGCCGCGGCCTGCCCCTGCCCGGCCGGTTGAGCGTGGCCGGGCTCTGTATCCGTATCCGTGTTCATCTCGGCGCCCGGCGGCGTGAGCGCCCGCCCGCGGGACATGAACACCACGCCGTCGACCATCTCCTCCAACTCGCCCAGCACGTGGCTGGACACCAGCACCGTCATCCCCTGGCTCGCCAGCTCCCGCAGGATCACGCGCAGGTCCATGCGTGAGCGCGGATCCATGCCGGCGGCGGGCTCGTCGAGCAGCAGCACCTGCGGGGCATGGAGCAGCGAGCGGGCCAACCCCAGGCGCTGCTTCTGCCCGCGCGAGAGCACCCGCGCCGGGGTGCGGGCCATGTCCTCTAGATGCACGAGGGCGAGCATGTCGGCGGCGCGCTCGCCAGCGGTGGCGTCGTCGATTCCCTGGGCGGCGGCGAAGGTCAGCAGGATCTCCGTGCAGGTCAGGGAGTCCCAGGTGCCGAAGGCGTCCGGCATCCAGCCCACGGCCCGATGCACTTCGCGCGGCTGGGCCACCGGGTCGAGTCCGGCCACCCGGATGGTGCCCGCGTCCGGCCGTAGTAGGGCCGCCAGCATGAGCAGCAGCGTGGTCTTGCCCGCCCCGTTGGGGCCGACCAGGCCGGTGACGGCTCCGCCGGGTACGGACAGGCTCAACCGTTGCACGGCGGGCGCCGAGCCGAAGAAACGCGTAACCTCCGTCGCCTCAATACTCATGGGCGCTAATGTAACAATTGAATCGCCGGGCGACCGGGAAAGTTGCGGGCCGGTTCCCGGCGGCGGTCGGCGGATTCGTGCTCAGGCCTTTCCCGTCTTCATTCCCGCACACGAGATCCTCTCGGTCGCCCACGGTCTGCGCTCGCTCTTCGCCACCTACGAGGTCCCCTTCGATGAGACCTGGAACGACCTGGCGACGCTCCTCTACCGCCCCCGGCTCAAGGACCGCTCCGACACGAAGATCGAGGACGTCATCGGCGGCATCGTCGGCGGGCGCTTCGAGGTGAGGGACGAGCGCTTCGTGCTCCGGCCCGACGCCGAGGGTGATTCGGGTGTTCAGCTTGAGGCGCCGCTGGTCTCCGAGGGGCACCGCAAGCTCGGCATGATCCAGGTGCTCCTCGCTAACGGGGTCCTCAAGGATCAGGGGTACCTGTTCTGGGACGAGCCCGAGGCCAACCTCAACCCGGCCTCCATTCGGCTCCTCGCCCCGCTCATCGCCGACCTCGCCCGCCGCGGAGTCCAGGTCTTCCTCGCCACCCACAGTCTCTTCCTCCTGCGCGAACTCCAGATGCTCGATGAGCGGGAGGACGCAGACATCCGCTACTTCGGGCTTGACCGCACCGACGGCGGCCCGGTGTCCGTGGCCCAGGCCGATGACCTTGACGACCTGCCCGTCATTACGGCCCTCGACGCTGAACTCGAGCAGTCCACCCGCTCCCTCTACCGGTGACCAGCTGTGGCTGATTGAGGCGAAGGACTACGCCTACCAGGAGGCGAAAGAGCCCAAGAACCTGGTCGCCGTCGTGGCCGAGAAGGTCACGGATACGCTCGCGGGCATGCACGCCGGGACCCGCGACGGACACACCGATCGGGAGATGCGGCAGATGTGCCGCAAGGCGGTGAGGGCCCGGAAGCTGTATGTAGCGCCACGCATCGACCTGCCCGGCGCGCAGCCACACGCGGGGCGAGGTCGGCAAGCCGCGGCGCAGCAGACGATGGCGAACTATCGGCAGCAGCTAGACAGGTCCCTCCGCCGCGTCGTCAACGGCAAGGTCCATGTCATCACAGGCCGGGAGAACCCACCGACTGTTCCGTGGACCGCTGGATGGAACGAGGCAGGACGTCGGGCTCACCGGCAGATGTAGTAGGGCGCACCTTCGTGCAGTCGGTTCGACGAGGAGAGCTGAGAGCGGGGCGTTCGGTGGCCAGCATTGTCAGAAACGGTGACAAACGCCGGATTCGCTGCCCTGCCTGGTTTTCGCAACCGCATGATTCCAACGTTTCGTGAGTCGTGGGCCAGCGCCTCGGGCTCGTTTGTCACCGTTTGTGACAATGTGGGCTCGATGGAACAGACTGGACGGCTTAGGCGCGAATCCATGGCGCGCTCGACCGGGAGGGCGCGCATGCTGTATGACGCCGGGGGTGGTGCCGGGGTCAGTCGTCGACATAGTCCTCGCCGTACTTCTCAACGTAGTATGAATCCCATTGATCAATCGCGGTGACTTCGGGTGAGTCCAGCATGACGCTCATGGACTTGTCCGAGGCTACTAGGCTTACGGTGACTTGGTTGTTGAGTATCCAGTCGGTTTGAAGAACGTCGCTTCGGTCGCCGGTCTGCTTGCCGGTGCCGTATAGCTGCGTGAGTGCGTTAGCGATGGCATCGTATGCCTGCCACAGGGAAGTCGTCCAAGGAGTGTTCGGCTCGGCTGATAGGTTACGAGAGCAGAGCGGGATCGAGAGGCCGCTGCAAGCGTCGTCTAGTGTGCTGAGGTAACCCCCGTCTTCGTTGACGGTGAGTTCTGTGGTGAACAGTTCGGGGTCTTGTGGGTTGGGTGTCCAGCCGAGTTTGTCGCGGGTGGTGTAGGCGGTTTCCCAGGTGATGGGCCAGTCGAGTTCGGCCCAGGCGCGGATCCATTCGATGGCGCGCTCGACGGGCAGTATTTTCATCTCGGTCATGGCGGTGTCCTTTGTTGGCTGTTTTGGGGGCTTGCTTGTTCGGGGGGCGCTGGCGTTGATTCTATAGTGCGGCCATGGCCTCCTCCATGGCCTGGATGACCTGGGGTGTGAGGGTGAAGTAAGTCTTGGCGCTGGCCTGGGCGTATCCGGGTGCGGGGGTTGAGTACACCTCGATCAGGAGCTTGGTGCGTCCGTCTTTGACGGACTGCCAGACTTGGGGGTTGTCGTGGAAGTACTGGGCCACGCGGGGATCGGTGAGCATGCGGTCACGCACATAGGCCGGCGTGGCCTGGGCGGCGGGACCCTCGAACCGTGTGGGGACCTTGGTGGTGGATACCTTGGCGGTGCCGCCCTTGTACTCGGGGAAGACGATCTCGCTGCCGTCGGGCTTGACTCCCATGCCGTCCAGACGGTAGCTGCCGGGACCGGGCGTGCCGGGCCCGGTGGAGTGGAAGGACTCGGGGATGTCGTACCCGCGGCGCGCAAGTGCCTGCTCCCCGCCCCGCTCGCCGATGTACTCGGCAATACGCTTCTCCACAGACCGCGCTTTTGTGGCCTGTCGCGCGGCGTCACGCAGCTCTTTGACTTGGGCGTCGCTGTAGCCAGCGCCCTCTAGTTTTTTGATGGTTGTCTTGAGGTGTTTGCGGTTGAAGGCTTTGGTGTCGTAGCCGGGCGGCATGGCGTCCCTGAGGCGCTTCTCGGCGGCCTGCCGGGCGGCCTTGGCGGCGTCGCGTTGGGCGAAGAGGTTGTTGACCTCGGTCAGGCCGGCGATCTCCCGGCGCGCGGCGCGCGAGACCGCGACGCTCTCGGCTGCAGTGCGGGCGGCTTTGCGGGTGCCGAGCCCGAGGGCGGAGCCGGGTATGAAGGTCAGGGCGAAGTCGGCGCCGTCCAGTAGGAGCTGCTCCCAGGTGGCGTTGGCTGCGTAGGAGCGGGTGGCGGCGGCGGGGTCTTGGAGGAAGGTGGCGATGCCGCGCCCATGGCTGAGCACCCAGGTGCCCACGCCGACGGCCCCGAGCGCCGCGGCCACGGACAGGCCCGCCCACGCAAGCAGGAGTACTGCGAGGGCGGTGACCAGGATCTGGCCGAGCACGCCCAGGGAGTCCCACCACTGTGCGAGCCCGTCAAGCAGGCCGGCGAAGAAGTAGGGCCAGTCGGGCTGTTGGAGCCAGGAGCCGATGTCCTGGGCGAGGGCGGTGCCGTACCACAGACAGGCCGCCAGCATCACCGCTCCGACCGTGAGTGCGACCAGGCGGAAGGCATTACGAGCGGCCGGCTCGGTGCCGGGGGTGGTCACGGTCATGGCGTCCTGGCGCACCCCGCTCACCTGTACGCCCATGGCCCGGCCCTCGGCCATGCGCGCCCTGCGGCTCAGTGTTCGGTCGCCGTACGCGGCGGCGATGATCGCCAGGTCCGACCAGGTGTAGGCGGCCAGCCACACCACGGCCTGCACCGGTGCCCGCAGGGCTAAAGGGACACCGGTCATGGGCAGGGCGGGCGCCTTGGGGGCCTCGATGGCGACGTCGCCGAACACGCCCGCGCGGTGGCGGCGGAGGGCGTCGACCAGCATGCAGGCGATGAACAGGACCACGGAGACGGCGATCTGGGTGCGTCCCTGCCCGCGCACCTGCCAGGCCAGGCGTATCCAGGTGGGGATGGCGGTGTCCTGGTCGGCCCAGCCGGTCCAGCCGACGGTGGCGTTGTAACAGGCATGATCCACGATCGCCATCGTGAGCATCACCACCGGCGGCAGCCACGCGACGGCGCGCCACCAGGGTTTCGCGGTGCGCCACAGGGCCAGGCCCAGGGCGATACCCATGGCAACCCCCATGGTGGGGACCTGATGCCCTGTGGCTACTACCTCCACCGGAGTGTCCAGCTCCAGCAGGTTCTCGGCCCAACTGCCCCCATGTATCAGGAACCGGCCCGCCGTCCACGGGTTCAGCGAGTACTGGAGCCGGTCCTCTCCCAGCAGCTCGGCGATCAGGCCCGGGGGCATCAGGCGGCGGGCACCGTCCTCGGCGATGGTGAATCCCGCCCCGGTAGCGAAGCCCAGCAGCGCCCAGTCCACCGCCGCCAGACGCCTGACCCGGCCCGGCGCCAATAGCGCCAGGGCGAGCAGCGGCAGCAGCTTGCCTGGCTCCTCAACGAAAGCGGCCAGCGCGATGCGGGCGCCGTCATCGGCCGTGGAGAGCCCAATCGCCTCACCAATCACTAGGGTGGCGTGGGCGATCAGTAGTGACCAGGGCGCGCTGATGCCCATCAGCAGCAGCAGCGGGCGCAGCCCCAGGGTGCGGGTGCGCGCCAGCAGTCCCACCACCAGCAGGCAGCCGGTCATGAACAGCGCGGGCACCAGCCCGATCGCCAGGCGCGGCACCACCACTAGCGCCACCACACCCAGCACCAGCGCCACGGTGGAGACCACCTGCTGCACGCGCACCAACCCGCGCGCGAAACCCGCATGACGCGCCCACCAGCCCCGCCAGCCAGCCAGCGCCCGCTCCCACCACTCCGCCGGCACATCCAAAACCGACAAGACATGATCTGTACCCGCCGCAGCATGCGCCCCGGGACCGGGCGCGCTCACACTCCCAAGCGAGGGCGCTGCTAACGCAGACACGGGCGCGGGCGCGGATGCAGGTGCTGGCGCAGGCGCCACAAGCCCATACCCCGATCCATAAGCACCAGGTGTGCCAGTATCGGCCGCCGACGGCGCCATCCCATACTCCGACACCCGGTCGGGTGCAGGCGCAGCCGCCGATGCCGACTGGCTCGAGTCGTCGTCCCCAGCAGGCATCACCCCGTACGCACTCGGCGGCACAGCAGCATGCCGTCCCCGCACCGGCCCCGGCGAAGAACCCGGCGGTGGCGGAGGCGCCGGGGCGTCCCCGCCCGCTGCGGATGCGGAGCGAACCCGCCGGACGTCCTCGTTATCGCCCGCGGCCTCACGCCGAGCGCCGTCGTCAACCATGAGACAGGCCTTTCAGGAACCAACAGGAAATGACGAAACTATAACGCTCGCCATGTGGTGACCTTAGCCATGTCCTACCCCGTGAGGCAACCCCGGTCAGGGTCGATGCGCCACCTCTTCAGGGCCGCACTCCTGCCCCTCCACCCTGCGATCCCCGTCGAGCCGTCGTAACCTGCGGGCCGTATGCTTGGCTCGACGCCACGCCGAGGACGCCGGGACGCCCCGCGCGGGCGCGCCCGACGAGTCGGCACCGGCAACGACCAACCGGCAGCACAACGGCAGGAACCCCCACATGGCACTGGTAGTGCAGAAATACGGAGGCTCATCCGTCAGCGACGTTGAGGCGATCCGCCGCGTCGCCAGGCGCGTCGTCGCCACGCGCAAGGCGGGCAACACCGTGGTGGTGGTCGTCTCCGCCATGGGCGACACCACCGACGACCTGCTGGACATGGCCGGCGCCATCTCCGCCAAGCCCCCCGCGCGCGAGATGGACATCCTCCTGTCCGCCGGCGAGCGGATCTCCATGGCACTGCTGGCCATGGCCATCGGCGAACTGGGCGTGCCCGCCCGCGCCTACACCGGCGCCCAGGCCGGCGTGCTCACCGACTCCAAGTACGGGCGCGCCAGCATCGTCGGCGTCCTGCCCGAGCGCATCGCCCGCGCCATCCAGATGGGGGCCGTCGCCGTCGTCGCCGGCTTCCAGGGCATCAACGAGGTGGAGGACGTCACCACCCTGGGGCGCGGCGGCTCCGACACCACCGCCGTCGCCCTCGCCGCCGCCCTGAACGCGGACGTCTGCGAGATCTACACCGACGTCGACGGCCTGTTCACCGCCGACCCGCGCATCGTCCCCACGGCCCGCCGCATCGAGGCCCTCTCCAGCGAGGAGACCCTGGAGATGGCCGCCAACGGCGCCAAGATCCTGCACCTGCGCGCGGTGGAGTACGCCCGCCGCTTCGGCGTGCCCCTGCACGTGCGCTCCTCCTTCTCCGACAAGACCGGCACCTGGATCTACGACGGCCGCCGCGAGGGCGCCTTCATCCCGCCCCTAGTCCCCGGGGCCGACGACGACGCCCCCTCCGCCCCCACACCCGCGCCCGCCTCCGGTGCCCCTGCCGATGCCTCGGTACCGCCCGCGCCCGCCCTGCGGGCTCAGCCCACTCCAGCACCCGCCATGGATGCCGTCACCGGCCGCGTCGTCGCCCCCGCCGGCGCCCTGCCACCCGATGGCGCCTCCGTGGGTGCCGCCCACACCCGCGCCGTCACCGCCCGCGCCCAGGCCCGCCCGCACCCATCCGCTCAGGAGGATCACGTGGAAGCCCCCGTCATTTCCGGCATCGCCCACGACCGCAGCCAGGACAAGATCACCCTGGTCGGCGTGCCCGATGTGCCCGGCGCCGCCGCCCGCATCTTCGAGATCGTGGCCCGCGCCGACACCAACATCGACATGATCGTGCAGGACGTCTCCGCAGAGGGCACCGGCCTGACCAACATCTCCTTCACCTGCCCCGACGGCGATTCTGCGGCAGCCCGCGCCGCCCTCGAGGCCGCGCAGGACGAGCTCGGCTTCAAGACCCTGCACTTCAACCCCAACATCGGCAAGCTCTCCCTGGTCGGCGCCGGCATGCGCTCCCACCCGGGCGTGTCCGCCAAGCTCTTCGGGGCACTGAGCGAGGCCGGCATCAACATTGACATGATTTCCACCTCCGAGATCCGCATCTCGGTGGTGGTGGACGACGCCGTGCTAGACGAGGCCGTGCGCGCCGTCCACTCTGCCTTCGGCCTCAATGCCGAGGCCGCCGAGGCGGTCGTCTACGGAGGTACCGGAAGATGAGCAACCCCAGCAACCAGGACAGCCAGGCCCCGCAGGAGGACGCGGGGAAGTACGTGGGTCCCGCGGGCGGGTACGTGGGCCCGGCCGACGGCGTGAGCGTCGCCGTCGTCGGCGCCACCGGGCAGGTAGGCCGCGTCATGCTGGGCATGCTCGCCCAGCGTGATTTCCCCGCCCGCAGCCTGCGCCTGTTCTCATCGGCGCGTTCCGCCGGGAGCGTCGTGGAGTTCCGCGGCGCCCGCATCGAGGTGGAGGACGTGGCTACCGCGGACCTGGCCGGCATCGACGTGGCCATCTTCTCCGCCGGCGCTACCGCCTCGCGTGAGTACGCGCCCCGGTTTGTCGCGGCCGGCGCCGTCGTGGTGGACAACTCCTCCGCATGGCGCCGCGATCCCGACGTGCCTTTGGTGGTTGCCGAGGTCAATCCCGAGGCGCTGGACGACCGCCCCAAGGGCATCATCGCCAACCCCAACTGCACCACCATGGCGATCATGCCGGCCCTGAAGGTACTGCACGAGGAGGCCGGGCTCAGGCGCCTGGTCGCCTCCACCTACCAGGCGGTCTCCGGCTCCGGGCGCGCCGGGGTGGCCGAGCTGGCCGGGCAGGTGCGCGCCGTCGTCGAGCAGGGGCAGGACATCGAGGGCCTCGCCCTGGACGGGCGGGCCGTCAGCTTCTCCGAGCCGAAGGTGTACGTGGACACCATCGCCTTCAACGCCGTCGCCTGGGCCGGCAGCGACGCCGGCGACGGCTCCGGGGAGACCGACGAGGAGCAGAAGCTGCGCAACGAGTCCCGCAAGATCCTGGGGATCCCGGACCTGCGCGTGTCTGGCACCTGCGTGCGCATCCCCGTGTTCTCCGGCCACGGGGTGAGCGTGAGCGCCGAGTTCGAGCGTCCCCTCAGCCCCGAGCGGGCCATCGAGCTGCTGCGCGCCGCCCCCGGCGTCACCTACGACGACGTGCCCAGCCCGCTGAAGTCCGCCGGCCGCGACGGCACCTTCGTGGGTCGGGTGCGTGCCGACCAGGCCTGGGACGACGGCCACGGCATCGCCCTGTTCGCGGTGGGCGACAACCTGCGCAAGGGCGCCGCCCTCAACGCCGTCCAACTGGCCGAGCTGGTCGCCGCCAACCTACACCGAGGTCGGTAGAAGTTACGCGCCGAGGTCGGTCGAAGCGGCGTCGTCGGGCGTGCTACTGCGCGTCCCGCATGACCCGCGGATCCAGACCGTACTGCGGCGGCACTCCGAGGTGCTCGCGCAGGGTGGTGCCCCGGTAGCCGTCGTGGAACAGCCCGCGTTCGCGCAGGATCGGAACCACCTCGTCAACAAAGGTGTCGATCCCGTCCTGGTTTACGTCGGGAGAGATCCAGAAGCCGTCGCATGCGCCGGCCTCGAACCACTCTTGCATGTGGTCGGCCACGACGGAGGGCGGGCCCACGGGAGTGGGGTGGTAGTCGATGATGCCGTGTGCCAGGATGTCCCGAATCGTCCAGCCCTCCCGGGCGACGCTCAGCGCGTGCTGGGAGCGGGGATCGAAACCGCTGGGTCGGGCGTCGGCCAGCTCTCCGGCCGTCAAGGGCCGGTCGATCTGCTCGGGCTCCAGGGCCAGTCCCAGCATGGCTCCCAGATAGGGGACCCGCTGGGGGGCGCTGACCTCATCCAGCTGGCGTCTGCGGGCCAGAGCATCCTCGACCGTGGCGCCAATGAGGGGCATGAGCCCGGCGAAGAACTTGACCTCCTCCGGGTTGCGGCCGTACTGGCGGGCGGCCCGGCGTACGGCGTCGCGCTGGGTGCGGGCGTCCTCAATGGTGAAGGCCGCACCGATGACGCCGCTGGCGTAGCGTCCGGCAATGGTCAGGCCGTACTCCCCGCCCCCGGCGGAGAAGATGACCGGCTGCCCCTGCTCGGACGGCGGGATCGGCAGGGGCCCCTGGGAGGCGACGTGTTCCCCGCGCAGGTTCACCGGGCGTACCCGGTCCATGTCAACGAAGCGGCCGGTGGCCTTGTCCCGGGTCCAGGCGTCCTCGCCCCAGCTGCCCCACAGGGCCTGCACGGTCTGGATCACCTCGTGCGCGCGGCCATAGCGGACCGGGCGCTCGGCGATGGTCTGGCCGAAGTTCGCGGCGGCAGCCGGGTCCGCAGTAGTAACCGCGTTCCAGCCGAAGCGGCCGTGAGTGATCACGTCTAGGGCCTTGTACTGGCGGGCGATGTTGTAGGGCTCGTTAAAGGTCGTGGTGCCGGTGGCCACGAATCCGATCCGGGAGGTCGCGCGGGCCAGGGCGGCGATAGTAACTACCGGGTCCATGGTGGCCTGCGGGATCCCACCCCCCATGGAGGGAGTGATCGCGAGGTTGTCAGGCAGGAAGAGGAAGTCGAGGGTGCCGCGCTCCGCAGCGCGGGCGTAGCGGACCTGGGCCTCAATGTCGGCATAGGCGGAGGGGTTCACGCCGGGGGCGCGCCAGGCGTTGGCCTGCGAGCCGTAGCCGGTCCCCAGATGCATGCCCAGGATCATCTGTCGTTTGGCGGGATTGGTGGTCATGGTGTTCCTCCGAGGTTGGTGGCGGGCGGTGTGTCTTGCGCACTCGGCGCAGTGCTCATCTCTGCAGTGGGGTGGTGCTGGGTGGCGCAGGCCGATCTCCGGTGCCGGAGGCGGGGTCAGGTGGTGAGGCGATGCAGTCGGCGCGCGTAGAAGACCAGGGGGTCGATCTCCCTGTCCTGCTCGACTTCGAGTACCCGAAGAAGGGCAAGATCGTGATCGCCCGCCTCGATGATCCTCTCGGGTGCCGCGCTCAGGGTGGCGGGGGATCCCAGGAGAGCGGCGTCTTCGCTGCGCAGGGCGCACTCCAGGCCGACGAAGCGCTGGGCGGTGGGGCCGGCGAGCTGGGAGACCAGGGCGTGGTGCTCGGTGCCCAGGACGCTGATCCGCAGGAGCGATGCGTCGCGCAGCCGCGGCCAGGTGGACGAGCTGCGGGCGAAGGCCAGAGACACCAGCGGCGGATCCAGTGACACGGAGGTGAAGGAGTTGGCCAGCATTCCTACAGGGGCGCCGTCGTAGTCCTGGGCGGTCACCAGCACAATGCCGGTGGGGAAGCTGGCCAGGGTCCGCCGCAGGGCCTCGGGGTCGACGGGGCTGGCTGGCTGTGGTGGCAACACGCATCTCCGTTCGCCTAAGATCGCTTGAAGTAGATAACCCGGACGATACGGAGAGACTCTCCACTTATCAATGGCGCAGGAGTGTGATCCATGTCTGACCCGGCGGCCCGGGACGACGCGCCTCGGACGAGGAACAGGCGCCGAGTGGTGCGTGCCGACGCGCGGCGCAACCGCGACAAGATCGTTGAGATAGCCGCGCAGATCTTCGCCCGGGAGGGGCTGGACGTCCCTATGGACGCCATCGCCAGGCGTGCCGGAGTGGGGGCGGGGACCCTCTACCGTCACTTCCCCACCAGGCAGGACCTACTCGGCCAGGTGTTGGCGCAGCGCACCACCGATCTGACGCGCAGGTGCCGGGAGATTGAGGGAGCTGCCCTGGAGCCCGGCGAGGCGCTCGAGCGGTGGCTGGACGCGCTAGGGGAGTGGATGCGGTCCTATGACGGACTCCCCGGGCCGTTGCGGGAGGCCTACACCAGCTCCTCCTCGCCGCTGGCTCCAACCTGTGAGGAGGTCATTGAGATGACGCGGGGCTTCCTGGAGCCCGCGCAGCGCGCGGGTGTGGCCCGCGCCGAGGTCGACGCCGACACCCTGTACCAGGCCGTGCTGGCCATGGCCTGGGTCGCATCCGCCGTCGAAGGCGCAGGCGACGGCGCCGACGACGTTGTCGCCAACAGGCCTGCCGAGGGCGACAGTGGCGAGGAGTCGCGCAGCGGGCTCGTCGCCTTGGTGCGTCGGGGGTGGCGGCGCTCCTGAACCCCGGGGCACCTTCATGCGGCTGGGAGCAGCTGGCAGAGCTCAGCCGGTCTCGGTGTGTCGTTAGTGGCTCTTCCGGTTCGAGGGTGTGACGGTTCATGCGTTGTGGTTGACGATTCGTCACTTGTTGCGACCGGTTCGGCACCTAGAGGCGCGAACCCTCGTGGGAAGTGCCGAAGCACGGGGGTGCGGCGTCAGAGCTCTGGATTCACTGGAAGTACTCAGCGGTGCCGTCGACGCTCACCTCCCCGGTCAGGCCTTCGGATGGTCCCAATGGATCCAACGAATCGTTCCCGCAAGCCCGGCACCGCCCGCCCGACGACGTCCCTGCCCGACAACGACCACCACTTCCGCGCGTAACATGTTCCGGTCTCGATGCGTCACATGTGCCGGTTTCGGTGGTCAGTGGGCTGCAGCGCTTGTGGTTGTGGTAGTCGGGACCTCGCCGGTGTACAGGTACACCTCCACCTTCTCCGGCAGATCGGGCACGTCCAGCCGCAGCTCCCGGGTGGCGGCACGCGAGAGGCCTTGCTGCTCGCAGAACTCATAGCTGCACAGCGAGTCCGCGTACAGGAAGAAGTCCTTGCGGCCGTGGGCGTGCAGGTGCTCCATGAAGTCGTCGTACAGGCGGGTGCCCACCCCGCGGCCCCGCCATGCGGGATGCACCGCGAGCAGGGTGATCTCATCGGTGACGGCGACGCCTCCGCCCAGCAGCACGTCCTGTCTCAGCTCGGCACGCCGGTAGTCGAAGCCCAATGCCTGCGTGAGCGTGTCCCACTGCGGCATTCCCGCCGTCGCCAGCCAGGCCATGGCGGCGAGCTTATGCGCATGAGCGAGCGGCCGGGCCGGAAGCGGTGGCTCGTCCTCTACCCGGCCCATGAGGACGCCCACGACCCGCTCGGCGGCGGGTTCCTCGTCGTCGTCCTCGCTGCGGTCATCGGTGACGACGGCGACCTGCGCGTAGGTGGAGGTGAGCAGGCGCTCGGACAGGAACAGCTCTGCGGCGGAGCGCTCCAAGTAGGGGCGCGGTGCGTAGCTGCGGATGTGGAAGGCGTCAAGGACGATCGCCATGACCCCCTCGGCATCCCGGGGCTCATAGGGGCGGTAGGTGATGGTGAACATAGTGCCTCCTGGCATCGTCGGAACTGGCGTTCGCCATCCCGACGTTAGGCAGGTGGTCTGGACGGAGCCGGGGAGTCGCCTTCGTGTTTCTGGCGTCGTCGGCGAGTAGAGCAGTGGGCCGACCTCGGTGCGCAACGTCTACCGACCTAGGCACGTGACTTCTACCGACCTCGGCGTGGGTGGGGTGCACCTGGGAAGGGGGCCGAAGATGACCATGCCCACGGAATACCTCGTCGGGTAGGACGGTTGTCCCAGGCGTCGGCAGCGCTGGACGCGTGCCCGGCACACAACATCCAATCCCTCCGACTGGAAGGAACACCCGTGGCCACCAAGAACATCACCGGCGCAGACTTCAACCAGACCGTCCGCGGGGACGGCATCACCCTTGTTGACTTCTGGGCTTCATGGTGCGGTCCGTGCCGTCGCTTCGCGCCGGTGTTCGAGAAGGCTGCCGAGAACAACCCCGACATCACCTTCGCCAAGGTTGACACCGAGGCCGAGCAGGAGCTCGCCGGCGCCCTGGGCATCTCCTCGATCCCCACGCTGATGGTCTTCCGCGACGACGTCCTGGTCTACCGCGAGGCCGGCGCCCTGCCCGGGCCCGCCCTGGACTCCCTGATCACCCAGGTGCGCGAGCTCGACATGGATGAGATCAAGCGCAAGATCGCCGAGGAGGAGGCCGCCGGCGCCGCCGCGCAGGCCTGACCCGGTACCTACTACCTACCGGGGCCGTGCCCCAGTCGGCTGAAAGCTGCCTGGGGCCGGCCTGTCCAGGTGCCCGGCGCCCCACCCATATGGTGCGGCGCCGGGCATCTTGCTGCGGCTTGCGCCGTCCGGACTGTTTCCAGGTTCCCTCATGAGCGATAAGCCCTACCCATCTAAGCTTCGGTGATTGTAAAGTTGGTCCCATGAGCAAGCACCAAGTTAAGAACCCAGCCGTCATCCCCACCTTCACCGCCTCCGAGACCCTCGCCGCCGACCTGCAGCGCGCCCTGGTGGATATCACCGCCCTCAGCCTCGTCGGCAAGCAGGTCCACTGGAACCTGGTCGGCCCGAACTTCCGCGACCTCCACCTCAACCTGGACGAGGTCGTCGACATCGCCCGCGAGGGCTCCGACGAGCTCGCCGAGCGCATGCGCGCCATCAACGCATTCCCCGACGGCCGCCCCGGCACCATCGCCTCCCAGACCACCGTCCCGGAGGCACCCGAGGGGGCCGTCATCACCGCTGACGCGGTCGACTACATCGTCTCGGCCATCAACGCCGTGGTCACCACCCTGCGTGACATCCACGACGCCGTCGACGAGGCCGACCCCTCCTCCTCCGGCATCCTGGAGGACTACACCCAGCGCCTGGAGCAGCAGAGCTGGTTCCTCTCCGCGCAGAACTACTCCGTGAACTGAGACCGCCGACCGCGTCCTGCGCGCCCACGCGCCCGGGAGCCGCTGCCGCCGACGCGGCGGCGCGCCTAACCTGGGCGCATGCCGCACGCGCCTACCGCCGACGTCGCCCGCCTGCACCGCCTCACCCGGCACTTCGCCACCGAGGCCGTCCAGGCCGGCGACGTCGCCGCATTCCCACCGCCCGCCGCCCTCGCCGAGCTCCCCCCGGTGGAGCTGCGGCGGCTGCTGGACGGGCTGCTGACCATCCGTCCGCCCCGCGAGATCCCCGACGACGACGTCCGGGAGGACCTGGACGAGATGCTCGCCGCCGAGGCCGCCCAGCGCGTGCACGACGCCGGCGCCCCCGACGCCCTGACACTGCCCACCCTGGCCGCCACCCACGGGGTGGCCGGCCCGCTCGGCGAGCACGTCGCCCTGTGGCGCGGGGACCTGACCACCCTGCGCGCCGGAGCGATCGTCAACGCCGCCAACGCCCAGATGCTGGGCTGCTTCGTCCCCGGGCACACCTGCATCGACAACGTCATCCACGCCGTCGCCGGGCCCGGCCTGCGTGCCGAATGCGCCGCCCACATGGACGCCCGCGACGGCCGCCCGGAGGAGACCGGCCGAGCCCTGCTCACCTCCGGCTACCACCTGCCCGCCGCGCACGTGGTCCACACCGTCGGCCCGATCATCGAGGGCGGCCGCCCCACCGACGCCGACCGCGCCCTACTGGCCTCCAGCTACCGCAGCGTCCTGGACACCGTCGCCGCCGCCGGTCTGGATTCTGTGGGCCTGTGCTCGGTGTCCACCGGGGAGTACGGCTACCCCAAGGAAGAGGCGGCGCCGCTTGTACTGGACACCCTTGTGGACTGGCTGCGCACGCACCCCGAATCCGAGCTGCGGATCGTCATCTGCGTCTTCGCCGAGCCCGACCTCGCCGCCTACGAGGCCGCGCTCGCGTCCCGGCCGGGAGCGTAACTCAGCGCTCGTAGGGGCCGGGCATGAGCACCCATGCGGCGACGTAGACCACCCACATCGGGCCCGGCAGTACCGCCAGGGCGAGCGTCGCCAGCCGCACCAGCGTCGGGCTCACGCCCCAGTGCTCGGCCAGGCCGCCGCATACGCCCGCCAGCAGGCGGCGGTAGGACCGCCGCGGCAGCCGCGAGCGCCACGACTTGGTGCGCCGGGAGAAAGACGGTTTGCGGCCGTAGGGGTTGGTGGGACGCTGCTGTGTCATGGTGTCAGCCTGCCGAGTGCCGTCGCACGACGGTATCCGGGATGCCCCTGGTGCTGCCCTGGCTAGGGCCGTCGCCGAGTCGACGCGACCGGCCGGGCACAGGTGCGGGGTCTGTTCCGCGGGCGGGCGCGTGTGGCGCCTACCTGCGGCCAGGAGGCATGCCGCAGGGTTACGCCTCGGGACGCGCAGCGGCCGCGGCCCGGGCCGCCGCCGGCGCGGCCCCAGCGATGCGCTCGACCTCGGCGTCGCCGTGCGCGGCCGAGACGAACCAGGCCTCGAACACGCTCGGCGGCAGCGCCACCCCGGCATCGAGGAAGGCGTGGAAGAACGGGGCGAAGCGCCACGTCTCCTGGGCGCGGGCGGCGTCATAGTCCCGCACGCCCGCCGCGGCGGCCGCGGGGCCGAACATGACCGAGAACAGTGAGCCGGAGTGCTGCACCCGGTGCGGCACCCCCTGCTCGGTCAGCGCCGCTGCGATCACCTGCCCGATTTCGGCGGCGCGGCGGGAGACCGTGGTGTACACGGCATCGTCTGCCAGGGCGAGTGTGGCCAGGCCGGCGGCGGTCGCCAGCGGGTTCCCGGACAGGGTGCCCGCCTGGTAGACGGGGCCGAGCGGTGCTAGCAGCTCCATCACCTCGGCGCGGCCACCCACGGCCGCCAGTGGCATGCCCCCGCCGATTACCTTGCCGAAGGTGAACAGGTCCGGCACCCAGGCCGCCCGCTCGCGCCAGTCGGCTTCGCCCCCGTCCGGGCCGCCGGGCCAGGACGGGGTGGAAAGCGCCAGGGTGGTCGCTGCGGCGGCCTCGTCAGCCTGGGCCGAGGCAGGCCGGCCCGTCGCATGCCTGAAGCGGTTCCCAGATTCGGCTGCCTCCGCCGTCCAGCCGTCGACTGCCTCCAGGCCCCAGAACCCTGCCGGGCCCACGCGGAAACCGGAGAGCACCTCGTCGGCGATCATCAGCGCGCCGTGCGCGGCGGTGATCCTGCGGATGGCTGAGTTGAAACCGGGCGCGGGTGGGACCACACCCATATTCGCCGGCGCCGGCTCGGTGATGACCGCGGCGATCTCCTGGCCGCGGGCGGCGAAGCACGCCTCCAGCGCGTCCACATCGTTGTAGGGCAGCACAATGGTCTGCGCGGCCACCGCCTCCGGCACGCCTGCGGAGCCCGGCAGTCCACCCGTGGCCACGCCTGAGCCGGCCGCAGACAGCAGGCCGTCGCTGTGGCCGTGGTAGCAGCCGGCGAACTTCACCACCAGGTCGCGGCCGGTGGCGCCACGTGCCAGCCGTACCGCCGTCATGGTGGCCTCGGTGCCGGTGGACACCAGGCGCAGCCGCTCCACCGGCGGCACGCGGCGCCGCACCGCCTCGGCCAGCTCGGTCTCCGCAGCGGTGGGCGCCCCGAATGACAGTCCCCGGCCGGCGGCTGCCTGCACCGCCTCGACCACCGCCGGGTGGGCGTGCCCGAGCAGGGCAGGCCCCCAGGAGCCGACCAGGTCCACGAAGTCACGTCCCCCGGCGTCCTCTACGTGGGCGCCGTGGGCACGCGCGATGAAGGCGGGCGCCCCGCCCACGGCGCCGAAGGCGCGCACCGGGGAGTCCACGCCGCCCGGGATCACAGCGCGGGCGGCGGCGAACAGGTCGGCATTGGTGGTTGACGGCATGGGGGCTCCTGAAGCGATTGCGGCGGTCCGACGGCAGCCTACGACCCCGCGCAGCGGGACCGGCTCAGAAAAAGTGTCCAACTCTCGCCAGTTTCAGCATGGCGCCGGTCTGGGCGCGTTGAGCAAATAGGTGCTGACCTGGGCATATGCGGACGAGCGGTTGGGCGTTGCGAACGGCCGGCACGCAAAGTGGCGAGAGATGGACACTTTTACCGCTGCGCACGCAGCAACTCGGCCACCTCGCGTGCCCAGTAGGTCAGCACGCAGTCGGCGCCGGCGCGCACGATCCCCAGCAGCGACTCCATGATCACGCGCTCGCGGTCGATCCAGCCGTTGGCCGCGGCCGCCTCCACCATCGCGTACTCGCCGCTGACCTGGTAGGCGGCCACCGGCACCGGGCTGGCGGCGGCTACATCGGCCAGTACGTCCAGGTAGGGCCCGGCCGGCTTGACCATCACCAGATCCGCGCCCTGCTCCACGTCCAGCAGCACCTCCCGCAGTCCCTCGCGGCGGTTGGCGGGATCCTGCTGGTAGGTGCGGCGGTCGCCCTTGAGAGCGGATCCGACTGCCTCCCGGAACGGCCCGAAGTAGGCGGAGGCGTACTTGGCGGAGTAGGCCAGGATGGTGACGTCGTCATGGCCGGTGGCGTCCAGGGCGGCGCGGATCGCCGCCACCTGCCCGTCCATCATGCCGGAGGGGGAGACCATGTGCGCCCCCGCCTCTGCCTGGGAGACGGCCATCGCCTGGTAGAGGGCGAGGGTGGAGTCGTTGTCGATCTCGCCGGCGCGGCGGTCCCCCTCCGGGCGCACCAGGCCGCAGTGGCCGTGTGAGGTGAACTCGTCCAGGCAGGTGTCGGCGCACACCACCAGCGCGTCCCCGACCTCCGCGCGCACCGCGGCGACCGCCCGGTTGAGGATGCCGTCCTCGGCCCACGCCTGCGAGCCGGTCTCATCGCGCGTGGCCGGCACGCCGAACAGGTCGATGCCGCCCACGCCCGCCTCGGCGCAGGCGGCGGCCTCGCGCCGGATCGAGTCCAGGGTGTGCTGCACGACGCCCGGCATGGCGCCGATCGGGTTCGGCGCGCTGATGTCCTCGCGTACGAAGGCCGGCAGGATCAGCTGTGCCGGGCTGATACGGGTCTCGGCGACCAGCCCGCGCAGGGCGGGCGTGCGCCGCAGGCGCCGAGGGCGGACAGTCGGCGCCGCGGGTGCGGGCACGCCCCGCGAGGTGAGCAGTTCAGCGGCCGGTGAGGTGGCGGGGTCTCGCGGGTCGGGCAGGGGGAAGGTGGTGGTTGTCTGTGTCATTGCGGCGGTCTCCTCGGGCATGCGG
>NZ_PIZC01000060.1:0-858 GCF_019325145.1 Actinomyces sp. 594 | reverse complement strand
CGCGGCGGTCGGCTTCCCGATCGTCACCACGCGGGTCGCGGGCGGGGGCGGCCCGGCGAGATCTACCAGCGCGCGCGTGGAGGACCCCGCAACCAGTACCACCGCGTCGAAGCGGCCGCCCACCCAGTCCGCGGTGAAGCCCACGGGCAGGTCGGCGAGTGGAACCGGTTCCATGGTGTAGGCGGCCACGGCATCGACCTCCCAGCCCGCGCGCCTGAGGCCCTCGGCCAGTGCGGGGGAGGCCAGCGCCGAGCCTGGCAGCAGCAGTCGGCGCTCCCGCCCCGTCCCACCCCCGGCCGTCCCGTATCGGCGCGCGGGCGAGGACGTCGCAAGGGCGTCCGGCCCGCCACTGAGCTGCGGCAGCTCCAGCAGGGCAGTCCCGCTGCCGGCCGCCACCAGGTCGGGTTCGCACCCCAGCCGCTCCCGCACGGCGCGCGCGGTGCCAGTGCCGACCACAGCGATTCCGGTGCATGGGCGTGAGGCGGTGGGGCGGACGCGCGCGGGGGTATCGGGACAGCCCGAAGCGCCGTTCACGTGTCCGCAGGCGTCGTGCGCCTCATAGTTGCCCAGGGCGCTGAAGTCGAAGAAGTCCAGGGTGCGGGCCGAGGTCAGCACTCCCCAGGCGTAGTGGCCGTCCGCCAGCCTTGCGGCGGCGCGCTCACGGGGACCGGCGGCCCCGGGGACCGCCCGGGTCAAACCCACGCTCACCACCGCGGCACCCGCCGCGGCCAGTGCGGCGGCAATCGCGTCGCCGGGCTTGGCGCGCGGCAGCAGCACGCGCCGCCCGGCCAGACGCGCTGCCGCGGAGCCCGCCGCCGCGGAGCCTGCCGCTGTGGTGCCCTCGGCCGGGCTCACGGC
>NZ_PIZC01000059.1:25026-42106 GCF_019325145.1 Actinomyces sp. 594 | reverse complement strand
CCCAGATGTCATGAGATCCAACAGTCCCAGAAGTCATGAGACATCACAGTACGGTAGGGGTACGTAGCGTCACCGAAAGGTACGAACCGTTGGTGCCAAGTGCCGAACCGTCATGCGAAGTGCCGAACCGTCGCCCGGGCATGCGCGTGCCGGCGGCGTCGCGGCATTCTCCGGCCGCCTGGCGACCTACTCGGGTCAGCCGCGGTTGGCGAAGCGCTCCAGGAGCATGGCGTCTCCGCCGACCACTAGGACGTCGTCGGGGGAGACCAGGGTGGCGGGGGTGGCGTACTCGAAGGGCTCTCCCGGGCTCATCAGGCCGAAGACGGTCACGCCGTAGCGGGAGCGGATCTTGGACTCGCCGATGGTGAAGCCGTGCAGCTCGGCCGGCGGGCGCATCTTGACGATGGTGAAGCCGCCCTTCTCCATCTCGATGTAGTCCAGCATGCGGCCGGATACCAGGTGGGCGGCGCGCTGCCCGGCGTCGAACTCCGGGTAGACCACGTGGTGGGCGCCGATGCGGCGCAGGATACGGCCGTGCGCGCGGGAGACGGCCTTCGCCCAGATCTGCGGGGTCTGCAAGTCCACCAGGTTGCCGGTGATCAGCACGCTGGCCTCCAGGGAGGTGGCCACGCCCACCACGGCTGTGCCGAACTCGGTGGCCCCCAGCTGCTCGAGGGCCTCCATATCGGTGGCGTCCGCCTCCACCAGCGGGATACGTCCGGTCCACTGGCGCACGAGGACGGGGTCCCGCTCGACGGCCAGGACCTCCCGGCCCAGGCGGTCCAGGGTGGCGGCCATGGCCGAGCCGAAGCGGCCGAGCCCGATCACCAGGGTCGAGTCGTTGTAGGCGGAGCGGTCAGGCATGAGTCCTCAATGGCGATAATGGCGATGTGTGGATACTCGGCGGATGATAGCGAGCGGTGCTCGGCTGACGTCACCGGCCGGGCACCGCACCCAACGGTAGTCCCCTCCGCCGAGGTCGGTAGAAGTTACGTGCCGAGGCCGGTCAAATCCGATTAGGTGCGGAGCCGGTAATGCGCCGAGCCCTGCCCGGACGGCTCTCAGACGGCTTGAGGCGCCGCCGCCCGGGGCAGCAGCGGCTCCTCCCAAGCGAGGATGGTGCGCACCGCCAGGCCCAGGTTGCCTACCTGGCAGTGGGAGGCACAGCCCTCTGCCGCGGTGAACACGCGGGTGGTCACCGAGCGAGCACCGGTCAGGGTGCGCACCTGCCGGGGCAGCTGGGCCAGGGGAACGTAGTGGTCCTGCGCCCCGGCGAGCAGCCGCACGTCTCCGCGCACCTGCGCGGAAACCTCGCGGGTGTGCAGCCGCCCGGCGAAGCGCAGGAACTGTGCCGGGGAGTCGGTGCCGGTTACCCGCATCCCCTGCTCCAGCCCCCACTGGACGACGGAGTGCCTACCTGCCAAGGCGAGCAGGCGATTCACCATGCCGCCCGGTAGCCCGGCCAGCACCCGGCCCAAGCGCGACGGCACGGGCGCCGCCTGCCGCATGGCGACGTCGAGGAAGTCGTCCATGACGTCCCAGGCCACCACACGCGCGGCTCGCGGTTCGAAGGCGGCGGCCCGGATCGCCAACTCTCCACCCAGGGACAGGCCAACCAGCGTGACTTCCTGGAGCCCGAAGTGGTCCAGGACCGCCGACACCGGCCGCTCCCACTCCACCGTGAGCGGCACGCCCTGCTCCTCCAGGACCTCGCCCTGACCGGGGCCCTCGAAGGCGATCACGCGATGCCCCCGCTGTGCGATCGCGGCCAGCAGCGGGAACCACTCCTCAATGTAGGAGTCGAACCCGCCGAAGAGCACCCAGGTGCTGCGAGGCTCCTCGCCCGGCGCCAAACCCTGAGCGGGCAGGTCGTAGGCGGGGAGATCGGCGCCGTCGCAGCTTACTCGCACGGGGCTGAGCGCGAACAGGCGCCGCATGGTGCTCACGAAGCGGTGCCGGGTGGGAAGGCAGCGCGGGTCGTCGCCCACCATGAAGAACTGGGCTGCACGCTCGTAGATGGCGGCATCGAACTGCCGGTCGGCCGCGCGGGCGGCCCGACCGAGGTGCAGGTACGCCTCAACCCAGCCGGCATTTGTGCTTGGTAGCGGTGACAGCGCGCGGATCTCCTCGATCGCGTGGGGACCAATCAGCTCGGCCCAGCGCAGCGCCTGGAAGGCGTGGTCGGTGGCGGCCGGAAGCGCCTGCGCGCCCAGGGGCGGGATGTCAAGGTCGAATGCGTGCAAAGTGTTCAACTGCCCTCCTAGCAACAACGAACGTTTCTGTTTGGTGTGGAAGGCTAGCAGCTGTTCCCGCCAAATCAAAACATTCGTTTTGATTTGGCTTGGGCCTAGGGCGGGCGGGGCTGTACCGGCGCGCATATCCTGGCCCCATGCCCCGCGTCACTCAGTCCTACCGGGACCGCCAGACCGCCCGAATCGTGGCGGCGGCGGAGGCCTGCTTTTCCCGCAGCGGCTTCGACGGCGCCTCAATGGACGAAATCATCGCCGAGGCCGGCATGTCCTCCTCCACCGTCTACCGGTACTTTCCCCAGGGGAAGGAGTCCTTGGTCCGGGCTGTGCTCGGACAGGCGATCAACCCCGTGGTGGACTGGATGGCGGGGCTGCCCGCCGCGGGGGAGCTCCCCCCATTTGAGTCCGCTTTCGTCGACGCCGTCGAGATGGCCTGGAGGTACAAGCGGGAGGCCGCCGACGGTAGTCCCGGCGCTACGGGACAGGGCTGCGGCGGCGAGGCGGCTCAGGCGGGGGCTCGCGCAGTAGCGCGCGTCGAGCTCCAGGTCGCCATCTGGGCCGAGCTGGCGCGCCAGCCGGATCTGCGCGCCGCCAATGCCGAGCACTATGTCCGGTTGCGTGCCGAGATCGTCGGTGCGCTCCGGCGGTGGCAGGCACGCGGAGACATCGCCCGGAACCTCGATGCGGAGGCGGTGGCTGCGGTCGTGCACAACGCCGCCATGGGCCTGCTGGTACGGAGAGCCGTCGTCGGCGAGCCCGGCTGGCACGACGACGTCACCGCCACCGCGCATGCCCTGGCCGGCATGATGGGTGGCTGACGGGGGCCGAGTCAGCCGATCAGGGGCCGCTCTGCGGGCATGCGGATCACCCGGCGGCGCTCGCGCAGTGCGAGCGCGGAGGCCGCCGTCATCGTGCCTACGCGACCGATGAACATCAGCACGATGATGACGTACTTCGCGCTCGGCGGCAGGATCGGGGTAATCCCCGTGGACAGGCCCACGGTGGCGAAGGCGCTGATCGCCTCGAACAGGATGCGGTCCAGGGTTAAGTCGGTCAGCTCCAGCAGCAGCAGGGAGGAGATGCCGACGATGCTGACACCGATGAATGACACTGCCACGCTCAGGCGCACGGTTGAGAGGGTGATGCGCCGCCCGAAGGCCTCGATGTCCTGGTCGCCGCGCGCCTCGGCCAGAATTGCCAGCACCAGCACCGCGAAGGTGGACACCTTGATGCCGCCGGCCGTGGAGGCCGAGCCGCCGCCGACGAACATGAGTGCGTCCTGCAGCAGCCAGGTCGACTCGTGCATGTGCTCCGGCGCAATCGTTGACAGCCCGGAGGAACGGGCGTTGACGCTGTTCACCAGTGCGGTCAGAAGCTTCCCGCCGGTGGACAGCGTCCCGTAGGTGTTGGGGTTGTTCCACTCGAAGGCGCCGATGGCCACGGCGGAGAAGGCGCTGAGCGCGGTGTAGGTGGTCAGTGTCAGCTTGCTGTGCAGGGTCAATTGGCGGGGACGACGGCGGTTGCGCGCCACGTCGCGGATCACCGGGAAGCCGATGGCGCCCAGGAAGGTGCCCAGTACGATCGGCAGTCCCATCCACCAGTCGCTGGCATAGGGCGCCAGCCCCTCAGGCATGACTACGAAGCCGGCGTTGTTGAAGATGGACAGCGCCATGAAGAACGCGTACCAGGCGGCGTGCCCGAAGTCGAGCCCCAGCGTGAGGAAGCGGGGAAGCAGCACCGCCATCAGCACCGCCTCGACGCCGAAGGCTGCGTAGGCGACTGCGCGCAGCAGTGAGATGACGTCGCCCAGCCCCGCCATGTTCTCCGAGGCGGTGAGCATGCGCTGCGTCAGTCCCAGGTGGCGGGACACGGCGAAGGACAGCAGCGAGGCCATCGTCATGATGCCCAGGCCGCCGATCGCGGCGCCGGTGATGATGACCAGCTGCCCGAATGTTGACCAGTAGGTGGCGGTGTCCACGGTGGTCAGCCCGGTCACGCATACGGCCGACGTCGCCGTGAACAGGGCGTCCACGAAGGGGGCGCGCTGCCCGCTCGCCGTGGCGATCGGCAGGCTGAGCAGAGCCGCAATCCCCGCGACGATGATGGCGAACACGGTGATGGCCAGGCGTGCGGGGGAGAACCGGGCCACGCGCTCGAAGCGGTTGCGCAGTCCCAGGCGTGCCAGCAGGCCGCGTATGCCGGTGGCGTCCTCTGGGGCCGCCAGCTCGCGTGCCATCGCGCCCGGCCCTTCCGGGTCCAGTGGGTCGGTGGGCTCGGCGGTCCCCATCATGGCTGCGTGGGCCGCTGCGGCGCGGGCAGCGGGTCTGGCGTGGTGCCGGGCGGTTGCCTCCGGCCCGTCCCCGTTTCCGGTCCGCGCCTGGCGCCGGACTGGGGGCGCAGTGGGGTGCGGTTCGAAGTCGGGGCTCATGGCTGAGGACACAGGGTCATTGTGGGCCATCAGGTGCGGCGGCGGGTACTGCCGGGCTGTGCGCCGCGGGGCCGCGTCGCGTCGGGGGCTCGTCAGGGAGTGTCGGGTGTGTGAGATGCGGCGCGCGTGACAAATGGGGGAGGAAAGAGCCTGTGCGACGGTTGAGACACGGGTTATATTGGAGTCGTTCCGTAATCGCATGGGGTCGTGTACGGCCCGGCCCCTCGCGTCCACTACGACCTGACGACAGGACACCACCGCCATGGCATCGGGCACCTCGACTTCACCAAGCGCCGCAGGCGCCCCCAGTTTCCTGACCGTGGCGGAGGTGGCGGCCATGCTGCGCGTGTCGAAGATGACGGTCTACCGCATGGTCCACTCCGGTGACCTGCCCGCCATGCAGGTTGGACGCTCCTTCCGGGTTCCTGAGCGCGCGGTCCAGCAGTACCTTGCGGCCGGCCTGGGTGACTGGGGCCACGAGGACTCTGCGTCGACCGGTTCCTGAGACCCGCTACAATCCCTTCGTCACCCGTGTGGTCGGGTGCGGCCTGTCGGTGCTCCGCTCGACTGTCAAGCCTTTGACCGGCGACTCCTCGAAGTGCTGACCCGCCCGTTGCTCGGCCACCACGCTCGTTCAGTTACGCGCCGGCGCCGCCGGCCGCGCGAGCAGGCCGGCACGAACAAACATCGAAGGAGCCTCAATGGGATCTGTCATCAAGAAGCGCCGCAAGCGTATGGCCAAGAAGAAGCACCGCAAGCTGCTGCGCAAGACGCGCCACCAGCGTCGCAACAAGAAGTGAAGCCAACTGTGCCCGGGGCCTGTTCCCCGGGCACAAACGTTCCCAGCCGCACCGCATAGGAGCACCACATGGCCGTGACCATGCACGACGTCGCCCGTCTGGCTGGGGTTTCGGTCAAGACCGTCTCAAACGTCGTTAACGACTACCCGCACGTGCGCGAGTCCACGCGCACCAAAGTTCTCGATGCCATCGACAAGCTCGGGTACAAGGTCAATCAGTCGGCGCGCAACCTGCGGCGTGGCTCCACCGGACTCGTCTGCCTGGCAGTCCCCGAACTCAAGCTCGCCTACTTCGCGGAGCTTGCCGACGCGGTGATTGCCGCCGCCGAGAAGTACAACCGCACGGTGCTGATCGAGCAGACGAACTCCGACAAGGAGCGTGAGCTGCGGGTACTGCACGACTCCCGCCGGCACCTGTTTGACGGCCTGCTGTTCAGCCCGCTTGAGCTGGGGCAGGATGACATCGCCCAGTTCCACGTCGACTACCCGCTGGTACTGCTGGGGGAGCGGGTCTTCGGTGCCCCCGCAGACCATGTGACCATGGCCAACACCGAGGCGGCGTGCGTTGCCACCAAGCACCTACTGGAGCTGGGGCGCAGGCGGATTGCGCTGATCGGTGCGCATGCGGGGGAGGTCGTCGGCTCGGCCGGGCTGCGCGAGGCCGGCTACCGCCAGGCGCATGCGCAGGCCGGGCTCGCGGTGGACGAGCGGCTGGTGCGGGAGGCGGGCCTGTGGCACCGGGCCAGCGGGGCGGAGGCCGCACGCCGCCTGATCGCGCAGGAGCTTCCCTTCGATGCGGTCTTCGCCCTCAATGACGCCATGGCCATCGGCGTGCTTCACGAGCTGGCCGTCGCCGGCATTCAGGTCCCGGAGGAGGTGGCCGTGATCGGCTTCGACAACGTCGAGGACGGCCAGTACACCCAGCCATCGCTGAGCACTATCGATCCCGGCCCGGGTTGGATCGCCCAGCGCGCCGTGGACCTGCTGGTTGAGCGGATTGAGGAGCAGCAGGCCGGTCGCCCGCCGGCCTCCTACCGCAACGAGGTGGCGCCCTTCCGGCTCGTCCAGCGGCAGTCGACGGCGTTGTAGCTAAGCCCCTCGCGGTCGGCGACCGGCGGGGGACGGCGGCGCTGCGGCGTGACCCGGCTGCGGCTACGCCGGCGGATCGGCGAGTACCCCGGTGCGCAGCAGCCGCTCCCGGGCAAGCAGTGTCATCGCCGCCAGCGGGAGGCTCACCCCAACCAGGACCGCCAACAGCGGCCAGCACCAGGCCACCGCCCCGGCGGCCGTGGCCGTGACCACCATGGCAGTGGTCGTGAGTGGTGAGGCCACAGCGACCCCCGCTGCCCGCCGTAGCGTCTCCCGCGGCCTGAGGCCCCTGGCGGCTCCCAGCAGCGGGATGGTGTAGCACGCCACCACCACGCACATGCCGCAGATGACGATGACGGGTACCAGCAGTGCCACCAGCGCGCCGCGGGCGTACCACAGGATGACCAGGTCTGCGGCGCCCAGCAGGATCGCGGCGACCAGCGGCGCGCCCACGCCCGCCGCGGGCCGGAAGGTCCCCCGGTAGATCCGCCAGAAGTCGCGCCACAGATGCATGGACGGGTCCCGGCGGCTGCGCCGCGAAAGCTCGTGCACGGCGCAGCCGGCAGGAAGTGCACCGCATACCACCAGCCCGGCGAGAAGACCGAGCCACCACAGTATGTTCAGCGTCACCAGCTGGGTGGCAACGCGCAGCCAGCCCATGACGGTGCCGCCCCACCCCGGCAGGTCGATGTCGGCGTCGTCGACCGGTTGCATGCGGCGTTGCCTCATTCCGCCCGGACTCCCAGCACGACCTCGTCTCTCTCCAGTCCCGCGAAGGCGGTAGAGGCCTGGGTGCGCCAGACGACGGCGTCGACGGCTCGGCCATCGACGTCCAGGGTGGCCCGGGCGCCGCCCTGTTCCGCGGGCGTCGGGAGCAGGGCGCCCAAGTGCACCGCATGCGCGGACGGCGTTGCGGGGCGCGTGGAGCCGGTGTCCATCCGCCACACCCGCCACGGGCCGTCCAGGGCGGCCCCATCCAAAGGCAGCAGGGGGAGCGCGTCGTACTCGACGGGGCTCACCACCGGCCAGCCGGCGGAGGTCAGCGCCATGCGGCGCAGCTGCGCCCGGTGGCGCTCGGGATCGGCGCCGGTACGGACGTGGTGGACCAAGAGCATGCCGTCCGGGGTCACCAGGTGGTTGGAGTGCCCGGGGGCCAGCTCCGTCTCGCCCGAAGTGGTTACCAGGGAGCCGAGGATCTTGGTGCCGCCGTCCACGATGTCACCCTCCTGGGAGCCCAGACGGCGGCCGGCCGCATCGAGGAACGGCCCCTCGGGGTGCTCGGAACGCGCGGCCCGGATGTTGTAGGTGTCGAACAGCGAGTCGAAGGAGCAAATCAGCAGGTAGCGCCCGGTCTCCGCGTCGTACCACATGTGCGAGCCCTCAATGGGGCCGTTGTGCGCGGTGGTGCGCCGGCTGACCGGTACGCCCAGGTCGCCCGGCCGGCGGGGCAGGCCCCGCTCATCCAGGGCGATTAGCCGCAGTCCGCCGAAGAAGGAACCGTAGAGCATCAGATCCGTTCCCTCTGCGGTGCGCACGATTGCGGCATCGATGGCATTGACCGGGTCCTCGGCGCGCGTGCGCACCACCGGTCCCAGGTCCGTCCAGGGGCCCTCCAGGCTCGCGGACACCGCCAGGTTGATGCACGAGCGCCGCGAGCCGAAGGTGGAGGCGGAGTAGTACATGCGGTACTCGCCGTCGCGCTCGACGACGTCGGGCGCCCAGATGCCCTGCGCCCCGGACCACTGCTCGGCCGAGGCAGGCACCCCGTCGAAGGCGTGCCCCACCCACTGCCAGTGCAGCAGGTTATCGGAGCGGCGAACCTGTACGCCGACCCCGGGTGATCCTGCGACCTCGGTGTCCGTGGAGAACATGTAGTAGCGGCCGTCGCGGGAGCGGATGACCGTGGGGTCGTGGGCACCCCAGGCGCCGGGATCGGCCCCGGTACCGGGCGCGTAGGCGGTTACGGGCGTCGCAGTCGGCGCGGGCGAGGGGACCGGGCGGGCTTGCGCGTTGCTATCCATCGGCCTCATGCCTTCGTCCCGGTCAGTGCGACGGACTCAATGATCTGGCGCTGGAAGACCAGGAAGATCACGAAGATCGGCAGCAGTGCGACGATGGAGGCCGCCATGATCAGTGGGTAGTCGGACTGGATGGCGTAGTTGGAGTTGAAATTGGCGATCACCAGCTGCAGCGTCAGCTTCTCGGGGCTGTTGAGGTAGATCGTTGGCGCCAGGTAGTCGTTCCACACGCCCATGAACCACAAGATGAACTGGGCGGCGATCGCGGGGCGGATCAGCGGCAGGATCATGCGGAAGAAGATCTGCGGGAAGGAGGCCCCGTCAACCCGGGCCGCCTCGATCAGCGAGTCCGGGGTGGAGGTCAGGTACTGGCGCAGGAAGAAGATCATCATGATGTTGCCGAACATGCCCGGCACGATCAGTGGCAGCAGGGTGTCCACCCAGCCGATCCGGGAGAACATCATGAACTGCGGGATCATGAGCGTCGGGAAGGGAATCATCATTCCGGACAGCAGCAGCAGGAACAGCCCGTTCTTCCCGGGCAGCCGCATCTTGGCGAAGGCGAATGCGGCCAGTGCCGAGACGAAGGAGCCGACGACCGTCACCGACAGGGAGACGATGAGGCTGTTCTTGATGCCGCTGGCCAGCGGCCCCTCGGTCCAGATGCGTAGGTATGTGTCCCAGTGCGCCGGGTTGGGAATCCACTCCGGCGGGAGCGCGAAGACGCCCTCCTTGTCCTTCAGGGAGGTGGTGAGCATCCACAGCAGCGGAGCGATCATGACAACCGCGCCGATGGCCAGTAGGACGGTGATCCAGATATTGGTGATGGTGTAGCGGGTCCTGGCCTTCATGGGGGTCCGGCTACGGGTCTGCTTGAGAGTCTGCATGGTCGCCTCATTCGACGCTGAACGCGTTGCGCGCGTTCATGCGCATCTGGATCGCCGTGATAATGAAGATGAGCACCCCTAGCACGAGCGCCATTGAGGTCGCGTAGCCCATCTGCAGGTTCTTAAAGGCCTTCTGCCAGATGTACCAGACGATGGTTGCGGCGGAGTACTCGGGGCCGCCGGTGGGGGTCATGATGTTGATCTCGGTGAACATCTGGGATCCGTTGATGATGTTGGTGACGATCAGGAAGAAGGTCACGGGGCGCACCATCGGCAGCGTGATCGAGGTGAATTTGCGCAGCGACCCGGCGCCGTCGAGCTCGGCCGCCTCGTACAGCGACTTCGGCACCGACTGGATGGCGGCCAGGTACAGCAGCATGGAGTAGCCCAGGCCCTTCCAGACGGACATGATGATGATCGCCGGTTTCACCGTCGCGGTGTCCTGGAGCCAGTTGGGGCCCTGGATGCCGAAGAGGTGCAGCACCTGGTTGACCAGGCCGTAGTCGCCGTTGTAGGCCCACTGCCACAGAATTGCGATGGCCGCGAGCGAGGAGATCACCGGGATGTAGTAGACCGTGCGGAAGAAGGTCCGCCCCGGCAGCTTCCGGCTCAGCGCCATGGCCAGCAGCAGCGACAGGACCAGGCCGATCGGAATACCGAGCATGTAGAAGAACGTGTTGAACAGCGTCTTGCGGAAGTAGGGGTCGGAGCCGATGGCGATGAAGTTGTCCAGCCCGATGAAGCGAGGGGCGGATAGCCCGTTCCATGAAGTGAACGAGGCGTAGACGGAATAACTCAGCGGAAAGAGGGTGAACAGCAGGAAGCCGATTACGGGGGCGGCCACGAAGGCCGCCGCCCAGCGGTGCTCACTGCGGTGCAGCGTGGACTTGCGCTGCGGCGCGGCGGCCGCCGTGACCGGCCGTGCGGGCGCGGTCGTAGCAGGGGACGTGGAGGACATGGTGCAAACTCCGGGTTGGCGCTGGGGCGGGCGTTTCCACCCGCCCCAGTGGGTGCGAATCAGGCGCCGGCCTGAGCCTGCTTGGCGGCCTCGACGGCGGCGTCGAGCTTTGCCTGCATGACGGGCTGTACCTCCGCGCAGTACTCCGCGGCGGTCTTGTCCCCGTCCAGCACCGGCTGGATGTTGGTGAAGAACTCGTCGTACCACTCGGGGCTCCAGGTGACCGCGCCCGGCAGGGCGTGACCGTCGGTCTCCACGATCTGGAGAAACTCCTCCTTGTTGGCCGGCGCCGTCTCGGTGTCGGTGGCGTACTCGTCCTTGGCGTAGTCGATCAGGTTGGGGATCTGGATCCCCGCCTCCACCAGCTGCTTCTGGCAGTCGCGGTCGGCCGAGAGGTAGGCGACCAGCTTGGCGGCGAGCTCAGGGTACTTCGTGCCCGTGGAGACGGCGATGCCCAGCGAGCCGATGTAGGTGGACGGCTTGCCGGTCTTGCCGGCGGGGAAGGGGATCAGGTCCCACTCGAAGTCCAACTCCTGGTATGTGGACACGTCCCAGGGGCCGACGGGGAAGAAGCCGATCTGGCCGCGCATCCAGCGCTGGTAGGTGTCCATGGTCTGGGCCTGGGCGATGGAAGGGGTGATGCCGTACACGTTCTGCATGTCCGCGAAGAACTGCAGCGCCTCGGCGAACTCCGGGGTGTCGACCGTGACCGTGGTGTGCTCCTCGTTGCACCAGTCGGCGCCGTTGGACCACACGAAGGCCTGTAGGCACCAGTTGACGTTCAGGCCCGTGCCCCACTGGTCGAGCTCGCCGTCGCCGTCGGTGTCCTGGGTGAGCTGCTGGCACACGTCGACGAACTCGTCCCAGGTGTAGGGCACATCCTTGTCGGGCAGCTCGAGCCCGGCCGCCTCGAACATGGTCTTGTTGTAGCCGAAGGCGAACGGACCGACATCCTTGGGCAGGCCGTAGATCCGGCCCTTGCCCACCTGGGTGCCGTCGTAGCGGTAGGAGTCCACGCCGTAGGCCCAGATGTTGTCCAGGTCGACGTCGCCGAGCATGTCGGTGATGTCCATGACGATGCCGTTGGAGGCGAAGGACATGACCGATCCCTGCTCCAGGTAGAAGACGTCGGGAACCTGGTTGCCTGTGATGGCGGCCTGCAGCTTGGTGGAGTACTGGTCGGCGTCGGTGGTGATGACCTTGACGGTGCAGTTGTTGGCCTTGGAGAAGTTGTCGATGGCCGTCTGGTAGGCGGCCTTCTCATCCGTGCCCCCGCGGAACATGTAGGTCAGCTCCGGGGTGCCGGAGGCGGAGGAGTCCGAGGAGGAGCAGCCCGCCAGGGCGGAGGCCCCGGCCAGGGCGCCCGCGGCCAGGGCGAGTGAGTTGAAGGAGCGACGGCTGAGCAGCTGGTGCTTCATCATTGAAGAACTCCGTTCGGGAGAGGTGGGGCATCGTCGGCCCGCTCGATTTACAACGTTAGAAAGTATGGCATGTGACCGGCCGCACGTCAACACCACAAATAGCGCTGGAATTCTGCGGAAAATGCCAGGTCTTGACAGGCTGCGGCGGCGCGTGCAGTATTGTCTATAACGATGTACCAACGGGGTGTGTGGCATTGCGGGCCCGACTGGTTCGGTGGGGCCCACCCGGAGCCGGTCTCTCGCACGCCGCTCCCCAAACCGCTTCGGGAGCAAATATGAACCGACGTTCCCTACTTGCTCTAGGAAGCCTGTTGTCGTCGCAGGCGGTGCTCGGGCTCGCCGGCGGTTGCGCCGCGAGGCACGCCGCGGGCGAGGCCGAGCGCGGCCCGGCCGCGCAGCTGCCCACGCTCGCCGGCGACCTCGTCGCGCACGACCCGGCCCTGTTGCTGGACGAGGACGGCCACCCGCTGGCGGTCTTCTCCACCGGGGATGCGAGCATCGCGGGCGGCGCCATCCTGGTGCGCATCAGCGAGGATGGCGGCACCACTTGGGGCAAGCGAACCGGTGCGTGGCGCCTGGCCGACGAGCCCGCCTGGACGCACGAGACGGTACCCGGGCTGACGAACTACTGGGCCCCCGACGTCGTCCGCGTGGGCGAGGAGATCCGGCTGTACTACGCGGTCTCGACATTCGGCTCCTCCCGCTCGGCAATCGGCCTGATGGTCAACTCCGTCTTTGAGCCGGCCGATCCCCAGACCGGCTGGGAGGACCGCGGCGTGGTGATCACCTCCGGCGACGGCGAGCCCTACAACGCGATCGACCCCTCCGTCCTGACCGATGCCGATGGGCGCACCTGGATGGCCTTCGGCTCCTTCTGGGGTGGGATCTTCGCCGTCGAACTCGGACGGGACGGACTGCGAGCCGACCCCGCCGCGGCGCCCATCCCGCTCGCCCACCGCGGCACCGCGCTGAACGACGTGGAGGGGGCCGCCCTCGCCCGGCACCACGGGTGGTACTACCTGTTCGTCTCCTTCGGCAGCTGCTGCCGGGGAACCGACTCAACCTACGAGACCGCGGTCGGTCGTTCTGAGGCCGTCACCGGCCCCTATCTGGATCGGGCGGGGGTGTCGCTCCTCGATGGCGGCGGCACGGTACTGCTGAGCAGCCGGGGGAGCATGATCGGCCCCGGGGGCGGAGCCGTGGCCGGGGACTGGCTGGTCCACCACTACTACGACGCCGACAACGGCGGCACCGCCACGCTGGCGCTGCGCCGGCTCGCCTGGGACGACGACTGGCCGGTCCTGCTGAGCACCGAGGAGCTGAGCGCGCCTGCGCAGGCGGCACCCTGAGCTCAGGCGGTCGCCTATCCTGCTCCTGCAAGCACGACCCGAGCGGAGCCTCCATGTCACTACCCCCCGACGCCGGCCGCTTCGGCCTGAGCGCGCCCGAACCGCTGTCCGGCACCGAGGCGTGCACCACGCCCATGTCCGTGCATTCCGACCCCGCCGACTGGCCGGCGCCCGTCCCGGCGCTGGCCCGCCCGCTGGGAGCGGACGCCGACGCCGCGCCGACCCTGGCCGAGCTGACCACCCTGCGGGTGGGCGGCCCAGTTGGCGGCTACGTCGAGGCGCGCACCGAGGCCGAGCTCATCGACGCCGTCCGCCAGGCCGACGCCGCCGGCACCCCCCTGCTGGTGATCGGCGGCGGGTCCAACATCCTGGGCGCCGACGCGGGCTTCGACGGCATGGTTGTGCGTGACGCTCGCCAGGAGGTGAACCTATCCGCGGATGACCGCTGCGGGGGCGTGGAGTTCACCGCCACCGCCGGCACCACCTGGGACGACCTGGTGCGCGAGGCCATCGCCAACCAGTGGGGCGGCTTCGCGCCCCTGTCCGGGATCCCCGGCACCGTCGGCGCCGCCCCGGTGCAGAACATCGGCGCCTACGGGGCGGAGGTAGCCGAGCTACTCGCATCCGTGCGCGCCTGGGACCGGGTCGCTGGCCGCCCCGTCCACCTGCCGCTGGCCCGCCTGCACCTGAGCTACCGGGATTCCGCCCTCAAGCGGTCCCTGAGCGACGCCGCCATCGGCGGCGGCCGCACCTGGGGGCCAACGGGCCGCTGGGTGGTGCTGGCGGTGACCTTCGCCGTGCGCAGCGCCTCCCTGTCCGCCCCCATCGCCTACGCCCAGCTGGCAGACACCCTCGGCGTCGAGGTGGGCGAGAGGGTGGATGCCCGCGCCGTGCGCGAGGCCGTGCTGGAACTGCGCCGCTCCAAGGGCATGGTCCTGGATGGGGCCGACCACGACACCTGGTCCGCCGGCTCCTTCTTCACCAACCCGATCCTCACCCCCGCCCAGGCCGACGCCCTGCCTGACGACGCCCCCCGCTTCCCGGTCACCGACCACTCCCGGGCGGTGGCGGGCACCCGGCAGGCGCCCGTCGTCGAGGGGCTGGTGAAGACCTCCGCCGCCTGGCTGATCGACCACGCCGGCTTCGGCAAGGGCTTCGCCCTGTCAACCGCCGGGGCGGAGCCGACCGCCAGCCTGTCCACCAAGCACGTGCTGGCCCTGACCAACCGCGGTCACGCCCGCGCCGCCGACCTGACCGGGCTGCGCGACGCCGTCGTCACCGGCGTGCGCGAGCGCTTCGGGGTCACGCTCGTGCCGGAGCCGGTGCACGTCGGCTTCTAGGTCCGGGCGGGCCCAGGGATCGACCACCCGCACGTGCCGCCCGGCACGCGGATCGGGCAGGCGGCCAGAGGCTTACTCGTCCGCCGCCAGCCAGGCATCCACCTGCGCCAGCCACGCCTGCTTCGAGGCGGGCGAGGCCAAGGAGGCGCGGATGGAGCCGCGCGCAAGCTCCGCCAGCGCGCAGTCATCCAGCCCCAGGTCCCGGGCGAGCTGGTACTGGTCCACCAGCCGGGACTGGAACAGCAGGGGATCGTCCGCTCCCAGCGCCACCTGGGCGCCGTGCTCTAGCAGCACCGGCAGCGGCACGTCACCGGGTTCCCGGTACACGCCCAGGCACACATTCGACGCGGGACACACCTCCAGGCTCACGCCCGCTGCGACGATCGCGTCCAGCAGTGCCGGGTCCTCGCTGGTGCGGATCCCGTGTCCCAGCCGGGTCGGGCCGAGCGCGGAGACGACGTCGCGCACGTGCTCGGGCCCCAGCAGCTCCCCGCCGTGCGGGAGCGAGGCCAGGCCGGCGCGGCGGGCGATCGCGAAGGCCGGCCCCCAGGAGGAGGTCACGCCCGCCCGCTCGTCGTTGGACAGCCCGAAGCCGATGACGGTACCCGGCCCGTCCCCGGCGTAGCGCGTCGCCAACCGTGCCAGCGTGCGGGCGTCCAGGGGGTGCCGGATACGGGACGCGGCCACAATCACCGCCACCTCCACCCCGGACAGGATGGTCGCCTGCCTGGCGGCATCAAGGATGATCTCCAACGCCGGTGTGATACCGCCGACGTACGGGGCGTAGGAGGTCGGGTCCACCTGGATCTCCAGGCGCCGCGACCCCTCGGCGGCGTCGTCGAGCGCCGCCTCCAGCACGATGCGGCGCATGATCTCCTCGGTGACCACCAGGTGGCGGGCCGTGTCGTAGGCCCGCTGGAAGCGGAACCAGCCACGATGGTCCGCAGGCACGTGCAGCGGGTCACCATCGAGGAACGAGGTCGGTAGCCGTGCGCCCGCGCCGGACGCCAGCTCAATGAGCGTCTCCAGACGCATTGAGCCCGTGAAGTGCAGATGCAGGTGCGCCTTGGGCAGGGCGGCTAGGTCGCGCATGGCGGGATTGTGCCACTGCCCGCTGAGGGCTTGCCGCTGACCGACCGGGATCACCCGCGCGGTCGAGCGCGGTCAAGCACGCGATCCATGCGCGCATCCTGTCATTCCTGGCGCGCATTAAGGCAGACTGTTCCCATGAGCACCGTCATGGCCGACCATGAGCCCAGGGAGGTCGCTCTGCTCACCGGAGCGCGCGCGGCCTCCGTGCTGGCAGCAGCACTGGCGCCGTCCGGCCAGCAGCTCATGAGCTGGGAGGTCCATTCGGTCCACCACCGACCCGGTGCCGGCGTCTCGGTCGGCTACACCGCCGTAGTTGCCCGCCCCGATGGCAGCCGCGCCACCGAGTACCTGTGCGCCACCACCGCCCGCCTGTCCAATCCGCAGGCGGCCGGGCTGACCCGGGTGGCTCCCACCGGCGGGGACGGGCCGGTCGTCTACGTGTGGCGGCACCCGGCGGATCCGGAACTGCCCGCGCTCGCGGTAGCCTGCACTCCTTCGCTGCTGTCGCAGCGCCTGGGTGTCCCGGTCAAGGCCACCATGGTCGCCTATCGGCCCACCCGGCGTGCGGTGGTGCGAGTTACCTATCCCGACTCCACCACCGCCTACGCCAAGGTACTGCGTCCTAGCCAGTCCGCGGCATTCGCTGACCGGCACCGCATGCTGCGTGCCGCGGGCGTGCCCGCGCCGGACGTGCTGCGCGATGACCGGGACGGCCTGGTGCTGCTGTCCACTGGCAGGGGCGTTGCCCTGTCCGGGCTGCTCTCCCGCGGCATGGATGAGGCACAGGCGGTACGGGTGTTCAACGCCCTGACCGGGCTGCTGGACTCCCTGCCCGCGGCCGCGCTGCAGCTGGCCGCGCACCCCGCCTGGTCCGAGCGCGCCCGCCACTACGCGCATGCCGCCGCCACCGTCCTGCCGGAGCATGTGGGCCGCACCCGCGCGATCGCCGAGGGGGTCGAGCAGTTGATGGCGGCCTCCGATCCGGGCCCGGTTGTCCCCGTCCACGGCGACTTCTATGAGGCCAATGTGCTCATGGAGGGGGATGCCGTTGCCAGCCTGCTCGATGTCGACTCCCTCGGGCCCGGGCGCCGCGTTGACGACCTGGCCTGCCTGCTCGGGCACGTCAGCGTCCTGGATCACCTGGCGCCGGCCGCCTACCCGCACCTGCGGCCGGCCCTGGAGACCTGGACCCGCCTGGCGGAGCAGCAGGTGGACCCGGTGGCCCTGCGCGCACGCTGCGCCGGCGTGGTGCTGTCGCTGGTTGCCGGCGCGCGCCGGGAGGACGGCGGCCCGTGGCGCGCCGACGCGGAGGGGCGGCTGGCGCGCGCCGAGTCCTGGCTGGCCCAGGCGCGGGAGATCCAGGCGCGTCGCGGCGCCCACTGAGGACTCACTGGGCGGTCGCTGCGCGCGCCACTATTGGGCGCAGGTCCGCGGAGCATCGGGCGGAGCT
>NZ_PIZC01000059.1:18145-24740 GCF_019325145.1 Actinomyces sp. 594 | reverse complement strand
GGGGACTGCGCGGGGACTGTACGGAGCCTTGCGCGGGGCCCGGGCGCCGCGCAGCCACGTTGTTGACGGTTACACGCTTGCGGGCGCGCGCAAGCGTGTAACCTACGGCCGCGCCGGTGCCCGCCGGCGGAAAGGCAGTAACCGTGTTCCCCACGCCCCTACCCGCGCTCTTGACCGTACCTGCCCCGGCACCCGGCGCCGTGCCGGTGGCCGAGCCAGCCGCCGCACCCGGCATAGCGGCCGGGCACTTGGTGGCGGCTGCGGGGCCGTGCCAGGCGAGCTTCAGTGAGGTGCTGTCCGCAGCCGACGACTTCCTGTGGGGGCCATGGCTGCTCATTCCGCTGCTGCTGGGCACCGGCATCTGGCTGACCGTGCGGCTGCGCGCTGTCCAGCTGCGCAAGCTCTTCCCGGCGCTGCGCTTCGCCCTGCTGGACCGCAGCGGTGGCGAGGCCGACACCGCCGAGGGGGACATCTCCCACTACCAGGCGCTGACCACGGCACTGGCCGCCACTGTGGGAGTGGGCAACATCATCGGCGTGGCCACTGCGATCCACCTGGGCGGTCCCGGTGCGCTGTTCTGGATGTGGGTAACCGCATTCTTCGGCATGGCCTCGAAGTACTCCGAGGCCTTCCTTGCCGTGCGCTTCCGCACCACCGACGCCAACGGCCAGAAGTCCGGCGGCCCCCAGTACTACCTGCAGCACGCGATCAAGGGGCGTGCGGGCACCGCGCTGTCGGTGTTCTTCGCCATCTCCACGCTGCTCGCCTGCTTCGGCATCGGCTCCATGACGCAGTCCAACTCGGTGGCCGCACAGCTGGAGCACTCCTTTGGGGCGGATCCGGCGCTCGTCGGTATTCTCATGGCCATCGCGATCGGTGGGGTGCTGCTGGGCGGCATCGAGTCCATCGGACGGGTCACCGCTGCCTTCGTGCCAATGATGATCGTGTTCTATGTGGGCGGTTGCTTCTACATCCTCGCAGTCAACATCACGGCGATTCCGGCGGCGCTGGGGATGGTGCTCACCGACGCCTTCACCGGGCACGGAGCCGTGGGAGGCTTCGCCGGCTCCACCATGCTCATGGCCATCAAGTTCGGAATGGCCCGCGGCATCTTCTCCAACGAGTCCGGCATGGGCTCGGCTGCCATCGCCGCCGCCGCGGCCAAGACCAACCACCCGGTCCGCCAGGGCCTGGTGTCCATGACCCAGACCTTCATCGACACCTTCGTGGTGGTCACCTGCACCGGCCTGGTGGTGCTGTCCACCGGCGCCTGGACGGGTGACAACCCGGCCACCATGACCGCGAACGCCTTCACTACCGGGCTGCCCGGGGACTGGGGGCACTACATCGTCTCGGTCTCGCTGGTATTCCTGGGCTGCTCCACGATCCTGGGCTGGGCCTACTACGGCGAGCGCTGCACCGTGCGCCTGGTGGGCGTCCACGGGGTGCTGCCCTTCCGCCTGTTCTTCACCGTCCTGATCTTCCTGGGTACCGTCACCAGCCTGGACGACGTGTGGACCTTCGCGGATATCGCCAACGGTCTAATGGCCATCCCGAACCTGATCGGCCTGGTGCTGCTGTCCGGCCTGATCGCCCGTGAGACCAGGGCCTACCTGCTCCAGGACCCGTACCTGCGACGCCCCGGGGATGAATTCACCTCCATCCCGCAGGACGCGACCGCCTGAGTGGGGCGGGAACTGTCCATTTCTCGCCACTTTGAGCTGCCGCCGGTTCCGGACCCGCGCAAATACGCCGCAGGCTCAGCGCCAGCAGGGACCGTGGGGACCAAAGTGGCGAGAAATGGACACTTTTCATGCCGGGCCCACCGGCGGTTTCACCGACGATGCCCAGGCGGTGGACTCCCGTGTGTCTCCGGGGGAACTGCCGGGCATAGGGGTGGAGGGCAAGGCGGAGTGCTACTCCTTGTCCTACTGCTTGTCCTACTGCGTTGTCCTACTGCGTTGTCCTACTGCGTTGTCCTACTGCGTTCTACTCTTTGCTGCGCCGTCTGCATGCCTGAGGCAGGAGTCGGTTAGTCAGGGCGCAGTGGTGCCGTCGAAGCCCGAGGCCGACTCGGCTGAGGCAGCCGTCCCAGAAGGCTCGGCCTGAGCGGTGGGTGCGGTGGAGGTGGCCACAGGGGCAGCGGGAGTGGTGGCGGTGGGAGTGGCGCTGTCGGGACACTGGACGGCGATGAGTGCAGAGCTGGACGCGGTCCCGGGTCCCCGACCCGATGGCCTCTTGGGGTGTGACTCCAAGACGGTAATGGTGCAGCCGAGTACTTCGGCCGATGAACCGACATCTATCCGTGTATCTGGAACTGCTTCTCCGCCCCGGATGAAGTGCACCCACACGGCATCGGTGTTCGTGGCTCCGAGAACCAGAGACCAGTCATCTCCTCTGCCGGGCTGCTGCTGTACATAACTCGTGGCCTGGCTGCGCAGCGCCTCAACCTCGGGCGCGAGCTCCGGGGTGCCCTGGGGCAGCGGCCACCAGAACACGTAGACCACGGCCGCGACGATGAGCGCCAGCGCGCCGATCGCCGCGGCCAGTAGCCGTTTGTGCCGCACTCAGTCGACCTCGGCCAGCAGCTGCTGCATGCGGGTGACGCCCTCGGTGATGGCATCGTCGCTCATGGCGTAGGACATGCGCAGGAAACCGGAGGGGCCGAAGGCCTCCCCGGGCACCACGGCCACCTCGGCGTACTCCAGCAGCAGCTCCGCCAGCGTGGCGGAGGAGTCGATTACGTGCCCGCGCAGCGAGCGCCCGATGAGCTGCTCCACGCTCGGGTAGGCGTAGAAGGCGCCCTTGGGCGTGGGGACCTGCACGCCGCCGATCTCGGAGAGCATCGACACAATCAGCTGGCGGCGGCGGTCAAAGGCGGCGCGCATGTGCTCCACTGCGGACAGGTCCCCGGCCACGGCGGCGAGGGCCGCCCGCTGGGAGACGTTGGCCACGTTGCTGGACAGGTGCGACTGGAAGTTGGTCGCGGCGCGGATGACATCGGCGGGCCCCATCATCCAGCCCACGCGCCAGCCGGTCATCGCGTAGGTCTTGGCCACGCCGTTGAGCACTACCGTCTGCTCGGCCAGCTCAGGCACGAGCGCCACGATGTGGGCCGGCTGGGCGTCGTCATAGAGCAGGTGCTCGTAGATCTCGTCGGTGACTACCCAGATGCCGTGCTCCAGCGCCCACTGTCCGATATGGGTGAGCTCGGCGGTGGTGTAGACGGCGCCGGTGGGGTTGGACGGCGAGCACAGCAGGAGCACCTTGGTGCGCTCGGTGCGGGCTGCCTCCAGCTGATCGAGCGTGACCTTGTAGTCCTGGTCCGCGCCGGCGAACACCTCCACGGTGGTGCCGCCGGCCAGGCTGATGACCTCGGGGTAGGTGGTCCAGATGGGGGTGGGCAGCAGCACCTCGTCGCCCGGGTCCAGCAGTGCGGCGAAGGCCTGGAACACGGCCTGCTTGCCTCCGTTGGTAACCAGGATGTCCTCGGGGGAGACCAGGTAGCCGGAGTCCCGCAGCGTCTTGGCGGAGATCGCCTCGCGCAGCTCGGGCAGCCCCCTGGCGGGGGAGTACTTGTGGTTGACCGGATCCTGGGCCGCGGCTACGGCGGCGGCAACGATGTAGTCCGGGGTGGCGAAGTCCGGCTCGCCGGCGCCGAAGCCGATGACGGGGCGGCCGGCGGCGCGCAGGGCCTTCGCCCGGGCGTCGACGGCTAGGGTGGCCGAGGGGGATATGGCGGCCAGACGGGCGGAAACGCGACTCCTAGGTGCAGTACTCACGGGCAGATAGTCTCACGTACACCTCGGGGGGAGCGCAGTGTCATCCCGGTATGCGGCCCGAGGTGGCGAGGTTCTCAAGCCGGCGGGCGGTACGCGGCGCGGCTTAGCCCGCTGACGTGGCGCAGCCCACGGAGCTGGAGTTCGGTATTCCGGGCATGATGTGGCAAGATTGGTGGCCGCTGAAGGGCAGTGGCGCAATTGGTAGCGCACCGGTCTCCAAAACCGGCGGTTGTGGGTTCGAGTCCCGCCTGCCCTGCTGAGAACGGCGGATCTGTCGGGAGATCCCGTCGGCTCCGTCTTCTCGCCCGTCAGGGCGTGACCGGAACGTCGACCCCGAGGATCACGAGAGCATGAGCGATACAACCGTCGCCAAGGGCGCACGGAAGCAGAAGCGCGGGCCCTTCTCCCGCGTGTCCCTGTACTTCCGTCAGGTCATTGACGAGCTCCGCAAGGTGGTCTGGCCCACGCGGAGTGAGCTGTGGACCTACTTCGCGGTGGTGGTCGTCTTCATTCTGGCGATCATGCTGTTCACCGGGGCCCTGGACGCAGTCTTCGATCGACTCGTCCTGTGGGTCTTCGCCTGAGCGCCAGGCCCGCCGCACTCCTGCCATACTCGCCACACTCGGCGCAGGTCTCACCGCCGCCGCAGTCGCAGCCACATCCAGTCCGAGGAGAAAGAAGCACCGTGTCCGAGGAGAACGTCCCCGAGGAGCCCGCCGCCGTCGCCCCCGACGCCGATCCGCACAACGCCCCGGCCGAGGTCGACCCGGTCGAGGAGTTCCGCAAGCAGATGTCCTCGCTTCCCGGCGAGTGGTACGTGCTGCACACCTACTCCGGCTACGAGCGCCGCGTCGCCGCGGACATCATGGCGCGCGCCGAGAACTTCGAGCTGGAGGACTACGTCTTTGACGCCGTCGCCCCGATGGAGACGGTCATCGAGCTGAAGAACGGCAACAAGAAGAAAGAGGTGTCGCGGGTCCGCATCCCCGGTTACGTATTCGTGCGGATGGACCTGGATGACCCGGAGACCTCCGAGCAGGTGTGGCGCACCATCAAGGACACCCCCGCCGTGACCGGCTTCGTGGGTGACCGCTACGACCCGGTGCCGCTGACGCTTGAGGAGGCCGTCTCACAGCTTGGCCCCACCCCGGAGGAGGTCGCCGCCAAGCGTGCTGCCGCGGCCACCGCGCCCGAGGAGGGTACGGGCACCCAGGTCGTGGCCGATGGCCAGGTCTACGAGGTCGCCTTCTCCGTGGGCGAGTCCGTGATCGTCACCGACGGCCCCTTCGAGTCGCTGCCCGCCACGATTGCGGAGATTCACCCCGACACCCAGAAGCTGCAGGTGCTCATCTCCCTGTTCGGCCGCGACACCCCCGCCGAGCTCGCCTTCAATCAGGTGGCCAAGATCTGACCGCTGCCCCCGCCGGCGGCCCCAGAGGACGAAGGCGGGGAGCGGCCCGCCTGTGAGACCGCCCACCGGGCCTCTCACGGACGCGTACGCGGGTCTAAGATTGGCGCTCGCGTGCCCGGTACGCATCCGCGTACCAACACAACCACGCGCTGCACGGCAGGTGTGCAGCACTCCGGACAAGAAAGACCGAATTACCCATGGCTCCTAAGAAGAAGGTCGCCGGGCTGATCAAGCTCCAGATCCAGGCCGGCCAGGCCAACCCCGCTCCGCCGATCGGCCCCGCGCTCGGTCAGCACGGCGTCAACATCATGGAGTTCTGCAAGGCCTACAACGCTGCGACCGAGTCCCAGCGCGGCAACGTCGTCCCGGTGGAGATCACGGTTTACGAGGACCGCTCCTTCACCTTCGTGACGAAGACTCCGCCGGCCGCAGAGCTCATCAAGAAGGCCGCAGGCGTCTCCAAGGGCTCCGCCTCCCCCCACTCGGACAAGGTCGGCTCGCTCAGCCAGGCGCAGGTGCGTGAGATCGCAGAGACCAAGATGCGTGACCTGAACGCCAATGACGTCGACTCCGCCGCCAAGATCATTGCCGGCACCGCCCGCTCCATGGGCATCACCGTCGAGGCCTGAGACCCCGGCCCGTAACCCAGAACCAATAAGCGTGGAAGGGCCTGCGCGGCCCGTTCACCACGACTGCTAAGGAGAAGCAGATGACCAAGCGCAGCAAGGCCTACCGCGCCGCGGCGGAGAAGATCCAGTCCGGGATCCTCTACACGCCCGCGGAAGCGGTGAAGCTGGCCAAGGAGACGTCCGTGACGAAGTTCGACTCCACCGTGGACGTCGTACTCCGCCTGGGCGTTGACCCCCGCAAGGCCGACCAGATGGTGCGCGGCACCGTGTCCCTGCCGCACGGTACCGGCAAGACGGCCCGGGTGGTCGTATTCGCCCAGGGTGAGCGGGCCGAGCAGGCCATCGCCGCCGGCGCCGACGAGGTTGGCGGCGACGAGCTCATCGCCAAGGTCGCAGGTGGCTACACCGACTTCGACGCCGCCGTCGCCACCCCCGACCTGATGGGCAAGGTGGGGCGCCTGGGCCGCGTGCTCGGCCCCCGCGGCCTCATGCCCAACCCCAAGACCGGCACTGTCACCATGGACGTGGCCAAGGCCGTGACCGACATCAAGGGGGGACGTATCGAGTTCCGCGTCGACCGCGCCGGCAACCTCAACTTTGTCATCGGCAAGTCCTCCTTCTCCGAGGAGCAGCTGGCCGAGAACTTCCAGGCTGCGCTGGAGGAGGTGCAGCGGCTCAAGCCGTCGACCTCCAAGGGGCGGTACATCCTCAAGGCGACCGTGGCGACGACCATGGGCCCCGGCATCCCCTTGGATGTGGCCAAGCTCTGACCG
>NZ_PIZC01000059.1:16039-17820 GCF_019325145.1 Actinomyces sp. 594 | reverse complement strand
CGGCGGGCCGGCTCCCCAGGCGGGGCCGGCCCGCCGCCTTCGCGTCTCCGGTACGCGGCTGCACCACCCCCCGCCGAGTTCGGTAGACGTTACGTGCCGAGTTCGGTAGATATGGCTCCGGACTGACCGTCATCCGAACGAGACTTTCCGTCTAGGATGTCCCGCAGGCGGCAGGACCGAGGAATCCGCCCAGCCCCACCTCACCCACTCTCGAGGAGACGCCCATGCCCCCGACCGACGATGCCGCCCAACGCCTTGGCAGCGCCTATGTGTTGGATACGCGCATTGGGGCCGGCGCACAGGGAGAGGTCTGGCTCTCCCACCGCACCGACGCGCCCGACACCCCCCTGGCGGTCAAGCTGCTGCGCGCCGATCTGCTGGAGGATGCGGGCGTTATCGAGCGCTTCATCCGGGAGCGCGCCACCCTGATGCGCGTGTCCTCCCCCTATGTGGTCGGCGTGCAGGACATGGTCGTGGAGGGCAGCCGGTTCGCCATCGTCATGGACTACGTGGGCGGCGGCAACCTGCGGCGCCTTCTCAATGAACGGGGTGTGCTGCCGCCCGCCGAGGTTGCCCGCGTCGGGGCGATGCTCGCTCACGGCCTGGCCGCCGTACACGACGCCGGCATCGTCCACCGCGACATCAAGCCCGCCAATGTGCTCATCGACGCCGGAGCGGGGGAGGCCGCGGAGAAGTGGACACCCCGGCTGGCCGACTTCGGCGTCGCCCGCATCTGCGACACGGTCGCCTCCTCCCATGCCACCGGTGCCATCGGTACGCCGCTGTACATGGCGCCGGAGATCCTCGATCCCGCCGCGCCCACGCCCGCCGCTGACGTCTACTCCCTGGGCGTGCTGCTGTACGAGGCGGCCTGCGGCGTGACTCCCTTCGTCGGTGCCCCGGCCCAGGTGCTGGCCCAGCACGCCCGCCGCGCCCCCGGACGCCCCGACGGCATCCCCGACGCCCTGTGGGCGGTGCTGGAGCGCATGCTCGCCAAGCAGCCCGCTGCGCGTCCCACCGCAAGACAGGTGGCCGCGCAGCTGGAGGAGGCCGTGGCGGCAGCGGCGGGAGCACCGGCCGCAGCGCGCCTGTCTGTGCCACCGCCGTCGGCGTCCGCGCCCACGCCGTACGTGTGGGCCGACGGCGAGGCGCCGCCTGGCGTCCCCCTGCCCCCGACGGACGGTGCGGTCACTCCCGCTGCCGGGACCGCCCCCACGGCGCCGCTGACGGCGGAGCCTACGGTTGTGGCCGGTAGTGGCGGGGCGGCGTCGGCACCGGAGGCAGATATCCGCACGCGCTTCGCCACTTATCCGCAGCTGGCGCCGGAGGCACTGTCGCCGACCTCGGCCGACTGGGCTCCGGTGGACGTGCCCGGCGCACCTGCGAGCCGACGCCGGGGGAACCGGGGCGCACGCCGGGGCCGCAGACTGCTGCTGGGGGCCATTGCGGCCGTCGTGGCGATCGCTGTAGCCGGAGGCGGTCTGTACGCCTGGCGCCACCGCGCGGCCGCCCCGGCCGCCACCGCCGTCACCGCGCTGCCCGCCCGCGCGGATGCCGTGGAGCTGCAGCGGATGACGGGTGTCAGCGAGTACCGCATCGCACCCGATCACGGTGCCGTCGCGGCTCGGACGAGTTCCAACTACTGGTCGCTGTACGACCTGGACGCCGCCAACCAGGCCCCGGTCTGGGCCGGGGAATGCGATACGGCGGGCTTCTGGACGGCCGCCACCCTCCTGTGCGTGCGCGATGAGGAGACGCACCTGATCGGCCTGGACGGCGTC
>NZ_PIZC01000059.1:8421-15695 GCF_019325145.1 Actinomyces sp. 594 | reverse complement strand
CCCTCGTCCGTGACGGCGGCTCCTCGGGCTCGCTGCTCGCCCTGCACTCGAACGGTGAGCAGCAGTGGCGCGTCGACGGCGGCTTCAGGGAGGCGCGTGTCAGTGGGGGCTTCGTGGTCACCTACGAGACCGGCTCGAAGCGGGTGCTCGTGCTTTCCGCCGACACCGGCGAGGTCCTGCTGTCGGCGGCCTCGGAGGACAGTCCCGACTTCGGCTCCTACCTTCCCGGCGGCGTCGGCGTCGATGTGGGTCCCCAGGCCTTCTACGTCGTGGACGGTGACGAGGTCACCGTGTACGACGCCGAGGGCACCGCGGTCGGCACCGTTGCGGGGGCCGGCACGCGCACGGACTGGCTGGTTTCGTCCGACGTGACGCCGGAGCAGCTCCTGGCGCTACTGCGCAGCGTCGCCGCGGGCGGCGGTGTGCAGGTACGTGGGAGCGGGGATGCGACGGCGATCGAGGTAGACGTGTTCGCGTGCACGGCGTCCGGCCCGGGCTCCGTGGCCTATGCCGTGCCCGAGCGAACCGCGGGGGAGGCCTGCGTGATCACCCCGGAGGGGCTGATCGGCGGAGACGACGGGGTGCTGTTCACCATGGGGCAGCCCTCAAAGCGCGCAGACGCCACCGGTGACAACGTGATCGCCTACGACCTCGACGGCGGTGAGCAGCTCTGGCAGGTTGCGGGCACCCTGCTGGGAGTGGTCCCGGCGTCGGACAAGGCGGCGGGTGACAGTGCCGGCGCGCCCCGCATCCTGGTGGCCGAGGGGGATGACTTGGTGATCCACGGACTCGTCAAGCAGTGAGACGCGTTCCCGCTCAGGCCTGGGCCACCGGAATGTCGGTCAGGCGCGCGGCGAGGTTCTTGCCGGGCAGGTCCAGTGTGATGGTCTCGCCACCCGGGTACGGCCAGATGATCGGCAGGCGCATGGCCTCGCCGCGCACGATCTCACGCACACTCCGATTGGTGACGGGGACGTACTCGCCTTCGGCGTCCAGGTAGTTGGCCGCCAGGTAGCGCGCGCCGCCCTCCAGCAGCGTTGGATTGTGGACCGCGCTGAATGAGGCCGGCCAGTGCAGAATCTGCAGCTCGTCGGGCAGGGCGAACAGGCTCACCGTGATGTTGACGTCCTCCTGCGTGCTCAGCAGGAGTGAGCCCGTCACATAGTCGCCGACGCGCGTCACGGACTCCATCGACAGGTGGACCGTTTGATCATTGATGCGCACGTCCACGCCGTCGGCGCCAGTGCCCACCGGGCCGACGGACCTGGGCACCTGCCCCGCTGAAGTTGATGCGGTGTCCGCCGGCGCGGACGGGGCAGTAGCCGTGGCGGACAGTGCTGTCGCCTCCGCAGGGTTCTTCGGCGTCAGCTCCACCTCAACCCGGCGGTTCACGGCACGCGCCTCATCCGAAGTCCCCTCCGCCCGCGGCTCGGCCTCGCCCTTGCCCCTGACAGTGGTGTCCCAGTGAGTCAGGTCCGTCAGTTCGCCCAGTCGGTCGGCGACCGCCCGGGCGCGCCGCTCAGACAGGTCCTGGTTGTAGTCCTCCTCGTCGACGTCGTCCGTGTGTCCCGTAACCGACAGCTCCCCGCCGGACGGGTAAAGCGTCAGCTGTTCGACCACCTTGGCCAGGACGTCATCAGCCTGTGCGGACAGCTCCGTCGAGTCCGATCCGAAGGTCACGTCTCCAGAGACCGTCACCGTCGTGGAGTCCTCATCCGCATCGGTGTCATAGGAGCCGTCGGTGGCGACCACCAGCGAACTGAGGCGGAAGGGGCCGGGGTCGGCCTCGCGGTCGATCTCCGCCACGCTGAGCATCTCACCGACCTTAAAGCCGGCGTCCTCGGGGTCGACTACCGGGACTCCCACCGCCACGCCGACGCTCGGAAGGAACAGCTCAACCGTCTCGACGCCGTCATCTACCGCCTCGAACACCGGGAACACCTCTACCGAGGACAAGCGCGAGATCTCGTCGAACATCTCGTCGGAGCGATCTCCGAGCTCGGGGAATACGAGGGACTGCCGCAACGAGAGCAATCGCATTCCGCGCATCGAGTAGGGCGACGAGGGTGCACTGAAGGTCGAGGAGAGAGTCAGTTCCTCATCGGAGTCAGTGGACACCTCCACCCGGACGATGGTGTAACCGTCCTGCACCGTGGCAGGCCCTACACGGAAAGTGGCAGCCACCCCGTCGAGAGCTGATTCCAGCGCGACCGCGCCGCTCGCGTCCGCGGTCGGCACCGGGGGTGCGCTCACCGCGGGAGACGCCACAGAACTGCTCGAGTCGTCGGTGGAATCGGTCGCCTGCCAAAGGGGCCCGCCGGAGCAGGCGGCCAGGCCGGTGCCTGCCGCGCACAGCGACAGGAGGGAGAGCAGGGAGCGGCGGGGAAGACCGCTGGGGCTACGGAGTGTGGACTTCATGATGCGCCTTTCTGAACTCATCTGGAATCAATTGGGCTGGCGCGAAGACGCTATTGCCGGTACGCGACGACCGCGATGGGCAGAAGTCAACGTCTCCCCGGGTACACCCGGATACTCCCCGGGTACACCCGGGGAGTGTGGCAGTGGTGCCCATGGCGCCTAATTATTTGTTTTGTTACGGTTGTCGGGTTCAAGAGCCTCTACAGGTCTTGTTTAGGAGTGGTGGCGGTTATGTTGCGTCGTCGTGAGGTGCTGACCGGTTCGGCGGCTATGGCGGTGGGTGTGGTGCTAGCGTCCTGCTCGACCGGAGCCGGTGGTGAGGGTGAGGATGCTGTGGCGACGTCGTCCGGCGAGTCGACCATGGCGAGTAGTACCTCGCCGGCGCCCGTGTCTTCCGATCCGGTGGTGCTGAAGTCGGTGTGGCAGGGCGAGGCGCTGACTACGCGTGTGGGTCCTGCGGTGGTGCAGGGCGGCTACACCGTGGTGATGATGACCATTTCCGTTGATTCCGGCGAGCGCTTTTCGCTCGGGAATTCTATGTTTGGTGACGGGTTGAATATAGGCACATTGGCGTCCGTCAAGTTGACCTCCCTCAGGGATAATGTTGTGTATCGCGAGGTGGGACGAGCCCGCGTAGTGGCCGGGTATATCGAACCGGGCGCCTCGGCGGAGTTGTTCCCGGTGTTCGGCGCCTTGCCGGATGGTGTGGAGTCGGTCGAGCTGTTGCTGCCGACAATGGGCATGGCACTGAATGTGCCGGTGGTGGCTGCCGGTGCTGCGGGGTTTGATGTGACGGCGGCGATTGCTGATGCTCAAATCGATGAGAGTATTCATTCCGGCCCGTTTGAGTTGAATTCATTGGTGGTGGCTGCGGATCGTTCATCGGATACAGAGAAAGATGATGCCTCGACGACGGTGAATGTGTCGGGGGACGTGTTGTTCGCGACGGACTCGGCGGATCTGAGTGATGCCGCTGATGCGGTCCTGGCGTCGGTGGTGGAGCAGCTGGAGCTTCACCCCTCAGGCGGTGAGCTGGCGGTTACGGGGCATACGGATGATGTGAGCACCGATGCGCATAACCAGGACTTGTCGGAGCGGCGGGCCAAGGCCGTGTCGGATCGCCTGGGGGAGCTGACCGACTTGTCTGCTTGGGAGACGTCCGTGTCGGGTAAGGGGGAGTCGGAGCCGCGGGTGGCTAACGATTCGGATGAGAACCGGCAGCTGAACCGGCGGGTGGAGATCGTGCTTACACCCGCCGACCCTGACGAGGGCGCTGCGGCAGTCGCTACCTCGACTGGAGGTTCGGGTGATATGCCAGATCCCAAGGGGCCGGCTGGGCGAGGGCCGGACGGCGTGGACATCGAGATCGATGGCGTGCCCGCCCGTATCTCCCTTGCGAGTGTCACCAGGCATGAGGGGTACCTGATCGGCACGGTCACGATCGCCTCGAAGCAGGAGTTGAGTGTCCCGCCGTTCTTGATGGAGATCCCTCATGATTTGCTTTTCATTAGGATGTGGTCGTCGTATGCGACCTCGGGCTGTACCCTTTTGAAGGGGGACTCCCGGCATCTGGTCGTCGACTTCATGAACTCCGATGAAGACAGCGTTGTCCTGGCCGGCTACATATCGGGGACCATGAAGGCGGATGACGTTCGCAGTCTTCCGGTTGTGTGGCCGGACACGGGTGAGGACACTGTCATCATGGACATGATCGGTGAGGATGACGCATTCGGTCAGCATCTGGCCGTGCGCCTCACCGACATCCCCGTCGTCGACGGGTGAGGGCCTGGGTGGCTCGGGCGCCCTGGGCGCGGTATGGTCGACCCAATTCGTTATCCGGGTGTCGCCGCCGTGCTCGGGAGGCGGCACGCGGCGACGGCCGACATCCAGGTGAACCTGGGAGAGCCCGGGTGTACCTGGGTGAACGCAGCAGCGGTGATGAGAAAGGGGAGCTCATGCGCGATAGGCCCCGCCCCGGCGCCGACACTCGGCTGCCCCGCCGCGTGGTGCTGGCGCTGCCGGCACTCGCCGGCGTCGGCGCCGTCGCGGCTTGCGGCAAGAACCGGCAGGCGCCGGTGGTGCAGGCGACCCCCACTGCCGGCGGCGGAGCATCCGCGACGGCCTCAGCCGCCGTGAACGGGCCCGTTGAGGTCAGGGGAACCCTTGCGGGCCAGGAGATCCTGCTTTCCGTCGGCCCCGTGGTGCGCACCGAGCATGCGGGCGAGGAGCTGGCGATTCTGCCGATTCGCGCGGAATCGGCGGGCAGCAACACGCAGGCGGTGAGCATCGGCGAGCGGCTGATCGGCTCGCTGCTGTCCTCGGTTGCTGAGTACAAGCCCCTGAGGCTGATTGACACCGCCGGGTCGCGCCTGTGGTCCACCACCAGCCTGCAGGGATTGTTCAAGCCGCTTCAGCCCGGCCAGGGCCTGGACCTGCGCGCGACCTTCGGGCCGGTCGACGTCGACACGGTCACGGTCTTCCTCTCGGGCTTCGGCTTCGCACAGGTGGCGGTGGTGGATGCCGACGCCGACGGCGCGCCCAGGCTCGACGTTGACGCAATTGTTGCCGCCGCCAACCCGCACGCCCCGTTGCGCGCCCCGGTGCCGCTGGAGCGCTACGCCGAGGCGCTTGACGGTTCCTCCAGCGGCCTTACCACCGATGAGGAGACCACCGTCGAGGTCTCCAGTGACATAACCTTCGACTCCGACTCCGCCGAGCTGTCCGCCGCTGCCGATGCCGTCCTCTCCGGCGTCGCACAGACCATATCCGAGTATGACGGCGGCGACCTGGAGATCATCGGGCACACCGACGACGTCGGCGACGACGCCCATAACCAGTCCCTGTCCGAGCAGCGCGCCCAAGCCGTCTCCAGCCGCCTGGGCGAACTGACCGACCTGGGCGGCTGGGACGTGTCCGTCTCCGGAAAGGGGGAGAGCGAGCCGAAGGTCACCAACGATTCCGATGCGCACCGGCAGGCCAACCGGAGGGTGGAGATCGTCATCACCCCCGCCGGCGGCACCGACGGCTCCCTGTCCCGCTCCGACGGCGACACCACGCTCCCGGACCCGGCCGGCCCCCAGGGTCGTGGGCCCGGCGGAGTGACTGTTGATGCCGCCGAGCCCGATTCCGGTCAGGTCGTCGTCTTCCTGGAGCAGGTGACCCGACGGGACGGACTGCTGTTTGGGGAGCTGAAGCTGGAGGGCGGCAAGGGCGGTTCCGGGACGGCTATGAACCTCGGCTGGGTCAACGATCCCGGTGACGCGTTGGCCAACGCGCGCGGGGAGCTGGGCGGCTTGGCCAGCGTATTCTCCGCGGGCGGGCTGACGCTGCTATCCGGTTCTGATCGCATCTACCCCGTGGACTACCTGCTCGCGGGTACCACGGCCCACCGCGCCCTGACCGAGCTGGACTTGACCGAGGAGCTCGGTGAGGGGGAGCGGATGACGGTGTGCGTGGTGTGGCCGGACACCGCGGAGGACAACGTTGTGGTGGACCATCCGGGCGGCTCCGCGGAGGAAGGCGCCGTCGCCTACCCCTGGCGGCTGACCGATGTGCCCGTGGTCGCGGGATGAGGACCGGCGCGGCCGGGGCGCCCGGCCGTGACCGAAAGCACCGCCGCAGGGCCCCGATGGGCTTGCGCGCCTGGGTGTGGGCGCGTGTATGGTGGCGCCTGCCAAAGACCGCAGGTTCCCCGCGCAGGCGGGGCCAAGTCCGCATGTGGCGGAGCCGGCGCAGGTGAGAACGAGCCGCCAGCGGCTCTCGGAGTACGCCGAGTGCTCTGAGTGCACAAGCGAGCCCCGTGCCCACCGGCGCGGGGCTTTTTCAGTGCCGGAGCCTGTGGCAGACCACGGAAGGAGGGCCCATGGCAAGGCCTGAGAAGGACGCGGCTGTTGCACAGCTGGCGGACAAATTCCGTGAGGCCAACGCCGTTCTGCTCACCGAGTACCGTGGGCTGAGCGTCGCCGACCTCAAGGAATTGCGCCGCTCGCTCGCCGGCAACGCCGAGTACACCGTGGCGAAGAACACGCTTGCTGCCATTGCGGCGCGGCGCGTCGGACTCGACGCGATCGTGGACGACTTGAAGGGCCCCACGGCACTTACGTTCGTCACCGGCGAGCCGGTGGAGGCGGCCAAGGCGCTGCGTGACTTCGCCAAGGACAACAAGAACCTCATCGTCAAGGGCGGCGTCATGGAGGGCAACGCCCTGAGCGCCGATGAGGTTGACAAGCTCGCCTCGCTGGAGTCCCGCGAGGTTCTGCTGGCCAAGGCAGCGGGTGCTATGAAGGCGTCCCTGTCCAAGGCGGCATACCTGTTCGCCGCGCCCGCCTCCAAGGCGGTCCGCACCGTCGACGCCCTGCGCGAGAAGCAGGAGACCGCGGCCTGAGCCGCGTGCGCCACCAACACCAACACCACTTCCCTGCGCGCAAAAGCGGTGCAGGACCCCTTTTCCAGGAAGGAACGCCCCATCATGGCGAAGCTGACCACCGACGAGCTCATCGAGGCCTTCAAGGAGCTCTCCCTCATCGAGCTGTCCGAGTTCGTCAAGGCCTTTGAGGAGACCTTCGACGTGACCGCCGCCGCCCCGGCCGCCGCCGTCGTCGCTGCCGCCCCCGGTGCCGCCGCCCCGGCCGCCGAGGAGGAGAAGACCGAGTTCGACGTCATCCTCGAGTCCGCCGGCGACAAGAAGATCCAGGTCATCAAGGAGGTGCGCGCCCTGACCTCCCTCGGCCTGAAGGAGGCCAAGGACCTCGTTGAGGCCGCCCCCAAGGCCATCCTCGAGGGCGCCGCCAAGGACGCTGCCGAGAAGGCCAAGGCCCAGCTCGAGGGCGCCGGCGCCACCGTCACCCTCAAGTGAT
>NZ_PIZC01000059.1:0-8104 GCF_019325145.1 Actinomyces sp. 594 | reverse complement strand
ACGTCGCCCCGACCGCTATGCGTGGTCGGGGCGACGTCGTACATACGTGACGGACCCGCCTGGTTGGGGCAGTCCAAGCGCCTGCTTGCCGCGGGGCGGAGCCGGTGCGGGGAGAGCGGGTACCGCCAGAGCGCGGGGCAGTATGGGGGATTGTGGCGGGAATCGCAAGGAGGAACACCGCCTCGGCGTGGATCGGTACGGCGTGAGCGTGTAGGCTAGCTCTTCGCGTACCTTGTGTGTACTGGCCCCAGTGGCGCTGCCCAACGGTCAGCCGGATGGCTGGACCAACCGGAAGGGAATAACCGGAAGGGAAAAGGGTGGCGGTCGCCCGGACCCGCACCGCAGTGTACGCAGAGTGGTCCCCGAGATGAGGGAAGGATCCCCTTTGGCTGCCTCGCGCACCTCTGCACCAACTGCCGCTGAAATCGCCGCGCGCACCGCGTCGCGTCGAATCAATTTCGCCAAGATCGCCGAGCCGATGCAGGCTCCGAACCTTCTCGGCCTGCAGACCGAGAGCTTCGACTGGCTCGTGGGCAACGAGAAGTGGCGCTCCCGGGTGGACGCCGCCAATGCCGCCCAGCCGGGCTCGCTGCCGGAGACCTCCGGGCTGGAAGAGATCTTCGCTGAGATCTCGCCGATCGAGGACTTCGGCCAGACCATGGCCCTGTCCTTCCACGACCACCGCTTCGAAGAGCCGAAGTACACCGCCGAGGAGTGCCAGGAGAAGGACCTGACCTACTCCGCACCGCTGTACGTGGTGGCGGACTTCGAGAACTTCACCACCGGTGAGATCAAGTCCCAGACGGTCTTCATGGGCGACTTCCCGCTCATGACGGACAAGGGCACCTTCATCGTCAACGGCTCCGAGCGCGTAGTTGTCTCCCAGCTGGTCCGCTCCCCGGGCGTGTACTTCGAGCGCACCACCGAGAAGGCCTCGGACAAGTACGTGTACAACGTCAAGTTCATCCCCTCGCGCGGCGCCTGGCTGGAGTTCGAGGTGGACAAGAACGACCGGGTTGCGGTGCGCATCGACCGCAAGCGCAAGCAGGACATCTCCGTGTTCCTGCTGGCCCTGGGCCTGGACGAGGCCGAGATCCGCGAGGAGTTCAAGGACTTCCCGGCGCTGACCACCGCCCTGGATGAGGACCGCAAGGTCACCACCCAGGATGAGGCGCTGCTGGACATCTACAAGAAGATCCGCCCCGGCGAGCCGCCCAGCGTGGAGGCCGGCCGCACCCTGCTGGAGAACTTCTACTTCAACGCCAAGCGCTACGACCTGGCCAAGGTCGGCCGCTACAAGATCAACAAGAAGCTGGGTCTGACTGCGGACCTGAACGAGTCCGTGCTGCGCATCGAGGACATCGTTGCCGCCATCAAGTACCTGCTCGCCCTGCACGTCGGCGCCGAGACCATCGAGGGCGTGCGCGACGGTGAGATCGTCGACGTCGCAGTCGAGTTCGATGACATCGACCACCTCGGCAACCGCCGCATCCGCGCCGTCGGGGAGCTGATCCAGGCCCAGGTGCGCACCGGCATGAGCCGCATGGAGCGGCAGGTGCGCGAGCGCATGACCACTCAGGACGTGGAGGCCATCACCCCGAACACCCTGATCAACATCCGGCCCGTCACGGCCGCGATCAAGGAGTTCTTCGGCACCAGCCAGCTGTCCCAGTTCATGGACCAGAACAACCCGCTGGCCGGCCTGACCCACAAGCGGCGCCTGTCCGCGCTGGGTCCCGGTGGTCTGTCGCGTGAGCGCGCCTCCATGGAGGTCCGCGACGTGCACACCTCCCACTACGGGCGCATGTGCCCCATCGAGTCCCCCGAGGGCCCGAACATCGGCCTGATCGGTTCGCTGGCGACCTTCGGGCGCATCAACCCCTTCGGCTTCATCGAGACCCCCTACCGGGTGGTGCGCGACGGCCAGGTCACCGATGAGACCCACTACCTGACTGCCGACGACGAGGACCGCCACGTCATCGCCCAGGCGAACGTGGAGCTCACCGCGGACGGGCACTTCGCCGAGGACCACGTGCTGTGCCGCGTCACCGGTGGAGAGCCCGCCCTGGTGCCGGCCTCGCAGGTGGACCTGATGGACGTGTCCCCGCGGCAGATGGTCTCCGTGGGTACCTCGCTGATCCCCTTCCTCGAGCACGACGACGCCAACCGCGCGCTGATGGGCGCCAACATGCAGCGCCAGGCCGTGCCGCTGATCCGCCCCGACGCCCCGCTCGTGGGAACCGGCATGGAGCGCCGCACCGCAGTGGACGCCGGCGACGTGGTAGTTGCGGCCAAGGCGGGTGTGGTCACCGAGGTGTGCGCCGATTTTGTGCGCGTGGCCAACGACGACGGCACCGAGACCGTCTACAAGGTCGCCAAGTTCCGCCGCTCCAACCAGGGCAACTGCTACAACCAGCGCGTGGTCGCCTCCGAGGGCGAGCGGGTTGAGGTCGGCTCGGTGCTGGCGGACGGCCCGGCAACCGCCGACGGCGACCTGGCCCTGGGACAGAACCTCCTGGTCGCGTTCATGACCTGGGAGGGCCTGAACTACGAGGACGCCATCATCGTCTCCCAGCGCGTGGTTGCCGAGGACATTCTGACCTCGATCCACATCGAGGAGCACGAGGTCGACGCCCGCGACACCAAGCTGGGTGCCGAGGAAATCACCCGCGATATCCCCAACGTCTCCGAGGAGGCGCTGGCCAACCTGGACGAGCGCGGCATTGTCCGCATCGGCGCCGAGGTGCGCAGCGGTGACATCCTGGTAGGCAAGGTCACGCCCAAGGGTGAGACGGAGCTGACCAGCGAGGAGCGGCTGCTGCGCGCGATCTTCGGGGAGAAGGCCCGCGAGGTGCGTGACACCTCCCTGCGCGTGCCCCACGGCGAGTACGGCATTGTCACCGGTGTGCGCGAGTTCGACGCCTCCTCCGAGGACGCCGAGCTGCCGGCCGGCGTGAACCGGATGGTGCGCGTGTACATCGCGCAGCGCCGCAAGATCACCGTAGGTGACAAGCTCTCCGGCCGCCACGGCAACAAGGGCGTCATCTCCAAGATCCTGCCGGTGGAGGACATGCCCTTCCTGGCGGACGGCACCCCGGTGGACGTCATCCTCAACCCGCTGGGCGTGCCCAGCCGTATGAACGTCGGCCAGGTGCTTGAGCTGCACCTGGGCTGGGTCGCCTCCCGCGGCTGGGACGCCTCCGCGGCCCGCGAGGCCGGCGAGGAGTGGGCGCAGCGCCTGCCCGAGAACGGCGTGGCCGCCGAGCCGCGCACGCCCGTGGCCACTCCCGTGTTCGACGGCGTGCGTGACGACGAGCTGATGGGTCTGCTGGACTCCACCCTGCCCAGTGGGGACGGCGTGCAGCTGGTGCAGCCGGACGGCAAGGCACGGCTGTTCGACGGCCGTTCGGGTGAGCCCTTCCCGTACCCGATCTCGGTGGGCTACATGTACATCCTCAAGCTCCACCACCTGGTGGACGACAAGATCCACGCCCGCTCCACCGGCCCGTACTCGATGATCACCCAGCAGCCGCTGGGCGGTAAGGCGCAGTTCGGTGGCCAGCGCTTCGGCGAGATGGAGGTGTGGGCCATGGAGGCCTACGGCGCCGCCCACGCCCTCCAGGAGCTGCTGACCGTCAAGTCCGACGACGTGGCGGGCCGCGTGAAGGTCTACGAGGCGATCGTCAAGGGCGAGGACATCCCCGAGCCCGGCATCCCCGAGTCCTTCAAGGTGCTCATGAAGGAGATGCAGTCGCTGTGCCTGAACGTCGAGGCGCTGGACGCCGAGGGCAACGCCATTGGTCTGGATGACACCGACGACGATGGCCGCCGCGCCTCCGAGGAGCTCGGCTTCGACCTGGGGCGCCGCCCGGGCGGCAACGCCGTCACGGTGGATGAGATCTGACCCTCAACGCCTGCGGGAGGGGCGCCGTCGGCCGCTCCCGCAGGCCATCGGGCCCTGTGCCGCCGTGGAACCGCGGTGCGGGGACCCCAAGACTTTTGAGCTGACCACTCTGATTCGGAAGTAGGAACTGTGCTCGACGCCAACGTGTTCGACAGGATCCAGCTCGGCCTTGCCACCGCCGAGGACATCAAGTCCTGGTCGCATGGCGAGGTAAAGAAGCCCGAGACCATCAACTACCGCACGCTCAAGCCGGAGAAGGACGGACTGTTCTGCGAGAAGATCTTCGGCCCCACCCGCGACTGGGAGTGCGCCTGCGGCAAGTACAAGCGTGTGCGCTACAAGGGCATTGTGTGCGAGCGCTGCGGGGTGGAGGTCACCCGCTCCAAGGTGCGCCGTGAGCGCATGGCGCACATCAAGCTCGCCGCACCCGTCACCCACATCTGGTACTTCAAGGGAGTGCCCTCGCGCCTGGGCTACCTGCTCAACCTGGCCCCCAAGGACCTGGAGAAGGTCATCTACTTCGCCGCCCACATGGTGACCGAGGTGGATGAGGAGGGCCGCCACGACGACCTGCCCTCGCTGCGCAACGAGTTCGAGGTCAAGAAGAAGCACGTCGAGGAGGCCGGACAGGCCGACATCGAGGCCCGCCAGCGCCGCCTGGAGGAGGACCTCGCCCAGCTCGAGGCCGAGGGCGCCGAGCAGGCGCAGCGGGACAAGGCCCGCAAGACCGCCGAGCGGGAGATGGCCTCACTGCGCCGTAAGAACACCCGCACCCTGGAGCACATGGACAAGGTCTGGGACCGCTTCGTGTCCCTCAAGGTCGGTGACCTGGAGGGTGACGAGGTCCTCTACCGGGACATGGCCGCCGACTACGGCATCTACTTCAAGGGCGCCATGGGCGCGGAGGCCATCCAGGACCGCCTGCGCACCTTCGACCTGGAGGCCGAGGCCGCCGCCCTGACCGAGATCGTCGACAACGGCACCGGTCAGCGCAAGACCCGCGCCATCAAGCGGCTGAAGGTGATTAACGCCTTCCGCATGACCGGTACCGCCCCCGAGGCGATGGTGCTGGACAACATCCCGGTGATCCCGCCGGACCTGCGCCCCATGGTGCAGCTGGACGGTGGCCGCTTCGCCACCTCCGACCTCAATGACCTGTACCGTCGCGTCATCAACCGCAACAATCGCCTCAAGCGGCTGATGGACCTGGGCGCCCCGACGATCATCGTCAACAACGAGAAGCGCATGCTGCAGGACGCCGTCGACGCCCTGTTCGACAACGGCCGTCGCGGCCGCCCCGTCACCGGCGTGGGCAACCGCCCGCTGAAGTCCCTGTCCGACATGCTCAAGGGCAAGCAGGGTCGTTTCCGTCAGAACCTGCTGGGCAAGCGCGTGGACTACTCGGGCCGCTCCGTGATCGTCGTCGGCCCGCAGCTGAAGCTGCACCAGTGCGGCCTGCCCAGCCAGATGGCCCTGGAGCTGTTCAAGCCCTTCGTCATGAAGCGGCTGGTGGAGCTCAAGGAGGCGCAGAACGTCAAGGCCGCCAAGCGGATGGTCGAGCGTGCCAACCCGAAGGTCTGGGACGTGCTGGCCGAGGTCATCCGCGAGCACCCGGTGCTGCTCAACCGCGCCCCCACGCTGCACCGCCTGGGTATCCAGGCCTTCGAGCCCCAGCTGATCGAGGGCAAGGCCATCCAGCTGCACCCGCTGGTGTGCGGCGCCTTCAACGCCGACTTCGACGGCGACCAGATGGCCGTGCACCTGCCGCTGGGCGCCGAGGCGCAGGCCGAGGCCCGCATCCTGATGCTGTCGAGCAACAACATCCTCAAGCCCTCCGACGGCCGCCCGGTGACCATGCCCTCTCAGGACATGATCATCGGCACCTACTACCTCACCCAGGAGCCGGACCCGGCCGTGGCAGTGGAGACGGATGCCGACGGCGAGCCGATCGTTCCGGCCTTCTCCTCCTACGCGGAGGCGGTCATGGCCTACGACTTCGGCAAGCTCGACGTCAACGCCGCCTGCGACATCCGCTTCGAGGAGGGCATTACCGCGCCCGAGGACTGGCAGGCCCCCGAGAACTGGAGCGAGGGCGACCCGATCACCCTGCGCACGTCCTTCGGTCGCGCCCTGTTCAACACGGCGCTGCCGGAGACCTTCCCCTACGTCAACTACACGGTTGACAAGAAGAAGCTGGGCAACATCATCAACACGCTGGCGGAGTCCTACCCGCGGGTTGAGGTGGCCGCCTGCCTGGACGAGCTGAAGGCCAACGGCTTCCACTGGTCCACCTGGTCCGGCATCACCGTGGCCTTCGCCGACGTGGTCTCCCCGCCCTCCAAGCCGGAGATCCTGGCCCGCTATGAGGCCCAGGCCGCGGAGATCGAGGAGCAGTTCGGCCTCGGTGCGCTCACCGAGGACGACCGCTACAAGTCGCTGATCGACATCTGGACCAAGGCCACTGACGAGGTTGCCGAGGCCATGCGCGCCAACTTCCCCGAGCGCAACACCGTCTACCAGATGGTGGCGTCCGGTGGTCGTGGTAACTGGGACCAGATCCGCCAGCTCGCCGGTATGCGCGGCCTGGTGGCCGACCCCAAGCAGCGCCTGATCGAGCGGCCGATCGAGTCCAACTACCGGGAGGGGCTGTCCGTCCTGGAGTACTTCATCGCCACCCACGGCGCCCGCAAGGGCCTGGCCGACACGGCGCTGCGCACTGCCGACTCCGGCTACCTGACCCGCCGCCTGGTGGACGTCTCGCAGGACGTGATCGTCCGCGAGGACGACTGCGGCACCCGCAAGGGCCTGACCAAGCGCCTGTTCACCTGGCGGGAGGTCGGCGGCGAGCGCGTCAAGGAGGTCTCCGACATCCTGGAGACCACCGTGTTCGGTACGACGCTCGCCCGTGACGCCGTGGACGCCGACGGTAACGTGGTGGTCGCGGCCGGAACCGACCTCAGCGACGCCGATATCCGCGCGGCGATCGACGCCGGCATCGAGGAGGTCGTGTGCCGCTCCGTGCTGACCTGCGACTCCGCCGTCGGCACCTGCGCCGCCTGCTACGGCCGCTCCCTGGCCACCGGCAAGCGCGTGGACATCGGCGAGGCCGTCGGCATCATCGCCGCCCAGTCCATTGGTGAGCCCGGCACGCAGCTGACGATGCGTACCTTCCACACCGGTGGTGCGGCCGGCGCGGCCGACATCACCCAGGGTCTGCCCCGCGTCCAGGAGCTCTTCGAGGCCCGCACCCCGAAGGGTGAGGCCGCGGTGGCGGAGGCCGCCGGCACCCTCAAGATCGAGGACGACGCCGACGGCAAACGCCTGGTCATCACCCGGGCCGACGGCGAGGAGGACCTGGTAGTACCGGTCTCCCGGCGCCAGCGCCTGCTGGTCACCGACGGGGACCACGTGGAGCCGGGCGATGCCCTCACCGAGGGGCCGATCGACCCCAAGAAGATCCTGCGACTGCGCAGCGTGGGTGCCACCCAGCGCCACCTGGTGGACGAGGTGCAGGAGGTCTACCGCTCCCAGGGCGTGGACATCCACTCCAAGCACATCGAGGTCATCGTCCGTCAGATGCTGCGGCGCGTGACCGTGCTGGACACCGGTGACACCAACCTCCTCCAGGGAGACCTGGTTGACGTCTCCCGCTACCGCGAGGAGAACCGCCGGGTCATGGCGGAGGGCGGCAAGACCGCGTCCGCGCGCACCGAGCTGATGGGTATCACCAAGGCCTCCCTCGCGACCGACTCGTGGCTGAGCGCCGCCTCCTTCCAGGAGACCACGCGCGTGCTCACCGAGGCCGCCATGAGCGGCAAGTCGGACCCGCTGCTGGGCCTGAAGGAGAATGTCATCCTGGGCAAGCTGATCCCCGCCGGCACCGGCCTGGCCCGCTACTCGGACATCGAGGTGGAGCCGACCGAGGAGGTCAAGGCGGAGGTCTTCTCCCGGGCCGGCTACGCCGGGGGCGACACCTTCAGCATGGGGGAGTCCGTGGCACTCGACGACGACTTCTCCTTCGGCGGTGACTTCCGTGCGGACTTCTCCGATGACTTCCGCACGGGTTTCAACGCCTCCTCGGAGGACTTCCAGTTCTGACACCCCGAAGCTGACGGGCGGCGGGCAGCCGCCGCACCGTTGCCGCTTGTGAGTTGGCCCCGGCGAGCACTCCGCTCGCCGGGGCCAACTCGCTACACGGGC
>NZ_PIZC01000058.1:178905-184160 GCF_019325145.1 Actinomyces sp. 594 | reverse complement strand
CCAGGGCCTCCCAGAATCTCACGACTTCTGACACTCCCAGATGTCATGAGATCCAACAGTCCCAGAAGTCATGAGACATCACAGTACCCCCACCGTACGAACCGTCACAAGAAGGTACGAATCGCTGACCAGAACACACGAACCCTGACACGAAGGTACGAACCGTCGTCGCAACGCACGAACCGCCGTTCGCCGCGAACCAGGGGGAGTGGCGCCTGAACACGTTCGTGCTATGCGCCCTCAGTGCCGACCAAAAGCCGACCGATCGGTCCTCCCCGTTGCAGCGCTGCGACGACGCCCCGAGGACGTCGTCAGTCGTCGTCGATGTCGTCGTCGGCGACGTCGATCACCAGTCGGGTCGGGTTCGTCAGCGTGAAGATCCGGTAGGTCTGGGAGTCGGTGCCCAGCACCACCTGGAACTGGTCCTCGAAGGCCAGGTCGATGTAGGCCTCCTCAATGCCCTCGTCGTCGTCACGCCCGAGGGCGTCGAAATCGAAGCGCACCGGATCGGTGTAGGCCACCGCCTGCTGCTCCTCGCTGATCGGCATGGTTACGCCGGTGCCGGTGACTACCAGCGTGAAGTCGCCCTCGACGTTGATCGGGTCCCCCTTGCCCTGGGTGTGGGCCTGATCGGTCCACTGCGCCGACCAGCCCGGGGTGCCCTCACCGGAGAACTCCACCACGAAGCGGGAGTAGTCCTCGTCGTCATGGGAGCCGATGCGCACGTCGGAGATGACCAGTGCCGAGCCGTCGGCCGCCGCCTGGCCGTCGGCGCCGGTGCCCCAGGCTGGAGCGCCGGACGGGTCGGTCTCCTCCCGAGTGAGCGATCTGGTGCTGGTGGGCGTCTGCAAGGCGCTGGGGGACGCGGGTGCCGGGGCATCGTCGCTGGGCGCCGCGGGGGCAGTGCTGTCGGTGGGACCGGCGGTCACAGTCGGCGCGGATGCCTCCGGGGCGCCGTCGCCGGACCCGCAGGCGCCCAGTGCGAGCGTGCCGGTCAGTAGCAGGGCCAGGGTGGGGGTGAGCATGCGGGGGAGCGGGCTTGGGCGTGTCATGACGTCTCCTGACCTCGAGTGAACCGCGCGTGTGATGTCAATCATACGGCTAGGGGGTGGGGATGCATAGGGGCAGATGCCTCGGTACCGCTCAGGCGGCGCGAACTGCGTCGGGTGGTGACTTGACACCCGATCCGCCCAGGTAGCGGTAGCGTTGCCACCATGTCGGTCCCCAGCGCAGCAGGCGCAGTCAGCAATGGTGTAACCGCGGATTCCAGCCTCGTGAGCTCCGCGTCGGCCACATCGGCGAGCCCGGGCTCCCGGCCTGCCCGTCATGCGCGCAAGCCGCGGGTCGCCGTCGTCTTCGGCGGGCGCAGCGGCGAGCACACCATCTCCTGCGCCACCGCCGCCGGCGTGCTGGACGCCATCGACCGGGACCGCTACGACGTCGTGCCCGTAGGCATCACCCGGCAGGGCCAGTGGGTGCTCGTGGATGACGATCCCGACGCCCTGCGCCTGGACGATGCCCGCCCCCCGGTGGAGATCACCACCGACGGGCTCGGCCGCGGTGAACTCGCCATGCGGCTGGGAGGCGGGAAGCTGACCGCGATCACCCCCGCCGGCCCTGAGGTTCTCGGTGCCGTCGACGTGGTCCTGCCGCTGCTGCACGGCCCCTACGGTGAGGACGGCACCATCCAGGGCATGCTGGAGATGCTGGGCCTGCCCTACGTGGGCTGCGGTGTGCTCGCCTCCGCCGCCGGCATGGACAAGCAGGTCACCAAGGTCCTGCTGCAGGCCGCAGGCATCCCCACTGCGCCGCATGTGCTCGTCGAGCCGCACCGGTGGCGCCGGGACAAGGACGCCATCCTCGCCCAGTGCGCCGACCTGGCCCGCCCCCTGTTCGTCAAGCCCGCCCGCGCCGGATCCTCCCTGGGCATCAGCCGGGTGGAGGAACTTTCCGACCTGGAGGCGGCCATCGAGTCCGCCCGCGCGGTGGACCCCAAGGTGCTGGTCGAGTCCGGCATCGTCGGCCGCGAGATCGAGGTCGCCGTCCTCGCCGGACACGGCGACGACGCCCCCCGCGTGGCAGAGCCCGGCGAGATCGTCATGGACACCGCCCACGGCGCCGGGGAGTTCTACGACTACGAGACCAAGTACCTGGCCCATGACGCCGTCGCCATGGTCTGCCCCGCCCGCATCGCCCCGGCCGAGCGCGAGCTGCTTATGCGCCGTGCCGCGGAGGCGTTCATCGCCATCGGTGGGGAGGGGCTGACCCGGGTCGACTTCTTCCTCACCCCGGACGGGGAGGCGATCGTCAACGAGGTCAACACGATGCCCGGCTTCACGCCCTTCTCCATGTACCCCTACATGTGGCAGGTATCCGGGCTGCCCTACCGCGACCTGGTCACCGAGTTGATAGAACTGGCGCTGGAGCGCCCCAGAGATGTCAACCGCTGACACGCCCGCAGCCCGGGCAGGTGCCAGGCCGCTCCAGCACGGATACGGTGCCGGGCCGGCCGCCTCCGACGGTGCCGCCGTCGGCTCCGTTCCCGCAGTGGGCTCCGCCGCGACTGGCTCCGCTCCCACCGTCGCCGACCTGGGGGAGGAAGAGCTGCTGTCCGCCATTTCCCCGTTGCTGCCGCAGGCGGCTCGCGTGCTGGTGCCCAGCGGGGACGACAGCGCCGTGATCCCCGCCCCGGACGGGCGCTACTGCGTGAGCACCGACGTGCTCGTCCAGGGAGAGCACTTCCGCACCGACTGGTCCACTGCTCGCGACATCGGGGCGCGCTCCGCTGCCCAGAATCTCGCCGACATCGCCGCCACGGGGGCGCGGCCGACGGCGCTGGTGGTGAGCCTGGTGCTGCCGCGCACCACCCCGGTGCGCTGGGTGCAGGATCTGGCCCGCGGCTTCGCCGACGCGTGTGTGGGCACGGGCGCGGGCGTCGTCGGCGGTGATCTGAGCACCGGGGACCGGCTGGTCATCGCCGTCACCGTCCACGGCGACCTGGAGGGGCGCCGCCCGGTGCTGCGCTCGGGCGCCCAGCCCGGAGACCTCGTGGTCCACTGTGGCACGCTCGGCCGTTCGGCCGCCGGGCTCGCGCTGCTGCAGGCCGGCCTGGACGACCGCGATGGTGGCTGGGCCGACGTCGTCGCCGCCCGCTCCGATGCGCCGGGCGATACGGGCGCCGGTGCCGATGCGAAAGCCGAATACGGTGCCAGTGTGAAGACCCGCGACGGCGCCGCCGAGGCCGCCGCGTACTGCCTGCGCATCTACCGGGCGCCGTTTCCGCCGCTGGCTGCGGGGCCAGCCCTGGCCGACGCCGGAGCCACTGCCATGCTGGACGTCTCCGACGGGCTGCTGCGCGACGCGGACCGGATCGCCCGGGCCAGCGGCGTCGTCCTTGACATCGCCGATCCGGAAGACGGCCCGGGTACCGGGCCGGCGCATGACCTTGCCGTGCTGGAGCCGGTTGCGCGGCTGCTGCGCGAGGACGCCGCGGATGCGCGCGACCTGGCGCGGGCATGGGTGCTGACCGGGGGAGAGGACCACGGCCTGCTGGCCACGCTGCCGCCGTCGGCGGTCGACCGGATGCCAGGGGGTGGCCGGGTGATCGGAATCGTGCGCGCCCTGAGCGACGGCGAGTCGGCGGGCGCCCGGATCGGCGGGCGCGTGCCCGGCAGGCTCGGTTGGGATCACTTCAGGGCGTAGATGTCAGGCCCCGCCGCCATATCTACCGATTTCGGCACGTAACTTCTACCGATCTCGGCGAGGGGAGGGGCTGAAAGAAGTGAGCAAAGCGAAAGGCCGCCGTCCGCGGATGCGGGACGACGGCCTTCAGTGCCCTGCCGACGGGCGTGGCGCGCTCAGATGTTGCGCGTCACCTTGCCGGCCTTGAGGCAGGACGTGCACACGTTGAGGCGCTTGGGGGTGCCGTTCACGAGAGCACGTACACGCTGAATGTTCGGGTTCCACCGGCGGCTGGTCCGCACATGGGAGTGCGAGACGCTCTTGCCGAAGACGGGGCCCTTGCCGCAGACGTCGCACACAGCAGCCACGGTTCCACTCCTGAATCTTCTTGGTGTAAGCGCGCGGGCCTTTTACCCGGCGCCGGGTCTACCGCCCGGCGACACGGGTCGCGGGCAACCCCAGCACCTTATCGGAAACGGCTCGCCACCCCAAGCGGAGCGGGTATGGGCTCGCGCACACGTCTCCCGCTGAACTGCACGAGCACGGCAAACGCAGATTACCCGTTAACCTGGCCTCAGGCTCCCAGCGGCAGGTGCGGAGCCCGCAGCGCAGGCCCGCACCCGCCTGCCGGCACGACGCGAGTACAGAGAACGAATACGGGAAACGAATACGGGATTAGGAGAAGCGTGGCAGAACGCACCGGTACCCCCGCGACCGCGGGCACTGCGGCAGTGGCCCTGACCGCACCGCTCCTGCGCGCCTGGCTGGATGCCGCTCGTACAGTCGCCGGGGCCACCCGCGATCTGGTTGACTCCCTCAACGTCTTCCCGGTTCCGGATGCCGACACCGGGACGAACGTGCTGCTCACCGTCCGCTCCGCCTGCGAAGCCCTGACGCTCCTGCCCTCCGGCAGTGACCTGGCACAGGCGGCGCGGGTTGCCGCAGACGGCGCTGTCCGGGGCGCTCGCGGCAACTCGGGCCTGCTCATCTCCCAGGTGCTCGCAGCACTGGCCGACGTGTGCGCGCAGGCCCCCGACCCGGCCGCGCTGCGCCCAGTGGAACTAGTGCACGCTTATGAGCGTATTGCCGCCACGACCTGGAGTGCCGTCTCCCGGCCCGTAACCGGCACACTTCTCACCGTGGCCCAGGACGCGGCAGCAAGTGCCCGGAGGGTTCTGTCCGAGTCCACTGCCGCCAGCCCGGCGACGGCGTCGGCGGTGGCGGCCTCGGCCGCATTCGGCGCCCAGGAGAGCGTGGTGGAGACCGCGGGTCTGGGCCATGGTGCCGTCGACGCCGGCGGCGCGGCGCTGATGCTGATGTACACCTGCCTGTCGGACACCATCGACGGTGCCGGCCGGCAAGCCGGCCCCGCATCCCAGCCCTGTACCGACGTGGCCCGCCAGATGCTTGACGACCTGGTTGCCGCCGCCACCCACGGCTCCGGGGCGCGCGAGGACGCCGGCCCCTTCTCCACCGGGGAGTTCGAGGTCATGTACCTGCTGGAGGCCACCGCCGCTCAGGCCTCGGACCTGCGTCGCGACCTGGAGCGCATCGGTGACTCGGTAGGCGTGGTC